>QIGT01000071.1 GCA_003230835.1 Gammaproteobacteria bacterium | reverse complement strand
CGGGTAGGGGTCGAACTCAGCAGCCAACTCTCGCTGCCCGGCGTAGTTCACGCTGAAATAACTAGACACCAAAATGTTCGCTGTGTTGTTGTCACTGATTCTGTTTTCGAATACCTCAACTCGATCGTTGGAGTTAATGAGGATGCCAACGCCAGCAGGAACACCTGATACTGCTGTGCCAGGTGCGGCAAAGTTCTTGGTGTTGTTAGAAATTATGTCGTTGTCGTAGACACGGGTACTATGCCCGCGCAGCGGGATTTGTGGCATGTTAAATACTAATATGCCGCCCGTATTATGGGTGGCTGTATTTCCATACACGTCCGCGTGAACTGTGTTTTCAATTTCGATGCCCGCCACGTTGTACTCTGCGCGGTTATTGCGTACGACAACGTGTTGAGACTGGCCGACATAGATTCCGGCATCAGACGCTGCTATAGCCACCGAATCTTCAATCAGGGTGTGGGTTGTTTGCACTGGATAAATGCCGTAGGCACCGTTGTTTACGTTTGGACCGCGGGTCCATTCGGTGCGTACTCTGCGAATAACGATATTGGAACCTTCATTCACCTTCAACGCATCACCAATGGTGTCTTGGATGGCGAGGTCTTCGATGGTGAAATTGCTGGCGTTAACAGAAAGTCCTTCTGCACCTGCTATTTGCCCCTCAAAACTCAGGATAGACTTGTTCATGCCTGCGCCGCGAATGGTTACGCCGTCTGTATTGAGGGTCAGACTGCGCTTAAATTCGAAGGTCCCGGCAGGAATATTGATGACATCGCCTTCGCTAGCGGTTTCCAACGCGGTGCGAAGTGTGTCGGAGAAATTTGTGCTGGTAGCGGCTGGGGTTGGCTCAGTGTTGCCGCCACACGCCCCGAGTGTGGCGAATAGGCTCATGGTCAAAACGATTCGAAATTGCACGAGTTATCTCTCCTTTGGGTGGTTGCTTCCAGCAGCTAACGTTACATCAGTATGAGTGTGCGATCGATAGTCCAAAATGCTGCCATGCAACCCATAGCATAGGCGCTGAAGCGGATCAGATTTGCAGCATTCCAAACTTTGGTCACTAACCAACCCATACCAAGTACTAAGCCAATGATAAGCAGTTGCCCAAGTTCAATGCCGACGTTGAACAATAACAATGACAGCCATAATTCATCTTCAGGTAGGCCGATGTCTTTAAGAGCACCGGCGAACCCCAGGCCATGCAGTAAGCCGAATAAGAGTGCCATCAGCCATGGCCGCCCTCGAGTCAGGGCAGATTGCTTAGATTCTTCGAGTACCAGTTCGCGAGCAAGAAATAGGATTGATAATGCAATGACAGCCTCTACAGGTCCTTGCTTAAGCGTCACCCACCCAAGAATAGAAAGGGCGAGGGTGACGCTGTGGGCCAGCGTGAAAGCTGTGATAGTTTTTAGCAACGCCAGGGGTGCGCGGATAAAAAGCACCAAACCGATGACAAACAGCACATGGTCGATACCCAGCACTAGATGCTCAAAACCGATGCTGATGTAGCCGAAGGTCGAGGCTGTTTGGCGCGATAGATCGAGGGTCGGGTTCTCAGGTCTGAGTAAGTAGTGGCGTTGTTTGCCGTCACCCTCCTTTATGCGCACCATCACATCGGTCAGGGTGGCAGACAATCCTTTGATGTGTATGAGCCCCTGGCTTAGATCGCAGGTGGTCACCCATCGGTGTATTAGTGCGTCAGGCGTCACTTCAGGCGCAGACTGGTCCCGCAGTTCACATGCCTCAGGGAAGATTGGGTCGATGCGCAATCGCCCACTCTGCACGATAGGTTGTTTCCAAAGAATTTCGTATTGGATATCTGGCTGTTTATCGACTGCTGTAATTTGCAGGTAGGCGGGTCGTACTTCGTGTGCTAGGGCAATCGCACTGACCAGGAGGGACAAGATGCAAAACAGTACTCGAATGCTGTGCCGTCTACTGGCTGGCGTCATTGGCTTCGGGAGGGTATGAGATGGCATATTTCAATCGCAGATCTGCATAGTAGGCGCGGTTTGCCTGTTCTCTAGAAGCCTGTTGTGCATCGGCGATGACACGTTCTCGAACTTGCTCAAAACTTTGTATGCGAGCTGCTTCGCGAGCGGTTATTTGAATGGCATGCCAACCATAAGCAGATTTAATCGGTCCTTGCCAACCTTTTTGTGGTTGAAGGTCGATCAGCTGCGTGGCAAATGAGCGGCCAAAGAGGTCGCCCACTTCGCGCTCTGAACGCAGCGCAAATACCTTTTGCAGCATGAAGGCGTCGCCTTGACGGTCTAAGTCTGTCACTGCTTGGATTGCAGCTTGCTGCGCTGCGTCTGGATTGTCGGTGCTGTCGCGGCGATCACTGGAAAAATAGCGGTGACGAAAGCTGATGCGTCGCGGCAGTCGATAGTCGTCAACGTTGCTTTGATAGTATTGATTGAGGCTGGCTTCATCCTGAGGGGTCGCCGTCGCAATATCCTCAGTCAGAAACGTTAGTTTTTGTACCATGCGCCGTCGTACGATGGTGTCATTGATCTCTAGTCCGATACGACGCGCTTCACGATAGTAAATTTCTTCCTTAACAAATTGCTCGAGCAAACCGCTAAGTTCTTGGGATGTAGGCGGGCGCCGCATTTGCATACTCCACTGATCTGTCAGTCGGTTGAGATCAGCCTCAACAACGTCTACTTGGTAGGAAATGTCATCATCGGAAAATTTGTTGGCCGCTATAAATAGTGCAGCCCCGACCAGTAAAAAGAACAGCAGAGGGTCTCTGAACCACCTCACCCAATATCCTTAGAACAGTATTGCGTTCGATGTGGCTGTGAGCCGCGGTGTTGGGCCATGCTTTTTCTTACCTATGCAGCGAATTTTTGAAGGTGAAAGTCAGAATTGCCAAACAATGCGTCGATAACCAACAGTCGTTTGAAGTAGTGGCCAATGCGAAGCTCTTCGGTAACCCCCATACCGCCGTGTAACTGCACCGCATTCTCACCGATCATGATACCAATTTTACCAATGAAGTGTTTCAGCGCGTGTACTGTACGTAAGGCGCCCAGCCCGCTTTGGGCTACTTCTAGAGTCGCTCTGTAGAGGAGTGATTTGGCTTGTTCATACTCCATGAACATGTCTACCATACGATGTTGCAAGACCTGGAATTCTGACAACGCATGGCCAAATTGTTCGCGTTGTTGGGTGTAGGTCACCGTATCTTTGTACAGCACTTCCATCGCGCCAACTGCTTCTGCACTGACAGCTAGTATTCCGTCCACAACCAATTGCATGAGCAGATCGAATCCTTCATCTACACTGCCTAACAAGCGAGACTTCGGCACCCGGACGTTGTCAAACGTCACCTCTGCCGCTTGTTGTCCGTCTACGGTGGGAAAACCAGCTATTTTTATACCGTCGCTGTCTGCATCAACCAACATTAAGGTGATTCCAGCTGTGTCTGCTTGACCTCCACTGGTGCGAGCACTGACCACTAACTGGGTTGCGCTGGCGCCGTGTTGCACCATAGATTTGTGCCCGTTGAGAATAAAGTCTGTGCCATCGATTTTGGCGTGGGTAACAATGTCTTCGAGATCAAAGTGCGCCTGCTCTTCAGCATAGGCAAAGGCTAGTTGACGGCTGCCATCTAACAAGCCAGGTAAGAGTTCCGCTTTAAGTTGTTGGGTAGCGCCAAGTATTACAGCTCGAGTGCCCAGCACCGTGCTGGCCACAAACGGCTCCAACACCAAGCCTTTGCCAAATTGTTCCATCACCAGCATGGTGTCTACTTGATCACCACCGAAACCACCGAGGCTTTCGGGTACGGTAAGCCCCAACCACCCCAGTTCAGCCATGGTTGACCAATGATCTGTACTGAAGCCGGTTTTAGTAGCGACCAATTTCTGCCGTGCTTCTAGTGCGTATTTATCGTCTATAAAACGTGCGACGCTGTCTTGAATAAGCTGCTGCTCTTGGCTGAGTTCAAAGTTCATGGCGACTCCTTAACTGCTTGATTTCTTGATGCCTAAGACGTTTTTAGCAATGACATCTTTTTGTACTTCACTGGCGCCGCCATAAATCGTATAGGCACGGCTTGCTAGATATCCCGACATGCCGCCTTTGGCGAACTTGTGGCCCACCGGTAACGCACCCCATGCTGCGGAGTAAATCCCACCCGCCTCAACGGTCAGTTTTTGCACACGCTGTTGGATTTCAGTACCCTTGAGTTTGAGTATGGACGACTCGGGACCAGGATCTGAGCCGCCAGCTGCCGCGGCCAAAGAGCGCAGCTCTGTAAACTCCACCGCCAGCAGGTCTACTTCTAATTCGGCAACTTTTGCACGAAAGGCGGGGTCGTCCATGAGTGTTGCGTTGCCACGCTTAACTGTCATGGCCTGCTTTTTCAATTTTTCAAGGGCAACGATAGAGCGTGAAATGCCTGCCAAGCCGGTTCGTTCGTGCTGTAACAAGCCTTTAGCATAGGTCCATGCTTTGTCTTGTTCGCCAATGCGATTTTCTACCGGAACCTTGACCTCGTTCAAATAAACCATGTTGACGCTGTGAGCACCACCGAGGGTGATAATCGGTTTCACTTCGATACCATCTTGCTTCATAGGGATCAGCAGGAAGGTAATGCCAGTCTGCTTTTTACCAGAATCGTTGGTTCTAACGAGACAAAACATCCAATCGGCAATGTGCGCCAACGTGGTCCATATTTTTGTCCCAGTCACCGTATAGTGACTGCCGTCGTCGGCGAGAACTGCCTTTGTTTTCAGGTTTGCTAGATCAGAACCTGCGCCGGGCTCTGAATAACCCTGGCACCAATTGACTTTTCGCTCTCGGATATCAGGCAGAAAGCGATCTTGCTGCTCCTTGCTGGCGTAGTTCATTAACACAGGCGCCAACATCGACAAACCAAAGGGCAGGTCCCAAGGGATTTGGGCCGCAGCGGTTTGTTGCTCCCAAATGTAGTGTTGGGTAGGCGTCCATCCCGGCCCACCAAATGTAACCGGCCACTTAGGCACGTCCCATCCGCCTTTTTCGCGAGCGAGCTTGAACCAGTTCAGACGCCAAGCGTTGTAGTCTTCACCATTTTTGTAGGCGTTGCTGTCCAAAAATTCTTTTACTTCATCTCGGAAGGCAAGATCTTCGGAACTTAAGTCAATATCCACTATCAACTCCAATGTAGATAACGGCGCCGGAGCTTAAAGCTTTCTGTCGCTTAAGTTAAGGGCTGGTCTTCTCGAACATGAGATGAGTCTGTAGAAGTCAGAAAAGTGATTCCAATATGAGATGAACCTGAACAGGGCGGCTCGTTCTTTCATGCAACAACTATAACCGCTACAGTGGTGTTGGCTAAGGGAGACAGCAGTAGGTGGGGAACGAATGCTTTGTGACGGCACTTTACACGACAAGATCAAGACTAACCTGGACGCATTTGAGGTGCGCACGGCCTCGGCAACAAACTTAAAATCAGCGGCGGTGGCGATTACCGTCACCGACGTTGGCATGGGTGCCGACGTACGTGGGATAGAAGATGAGAATGAATGGTCGTATCTGGCCGCTTTGATGTTGACCCGGCGCTCGGCAAAACTACGTCATCATCCTGGGCAATGGGCCTTTCCAGGCGGAAGAGTTGAAGCGGGTGAAACTCTGGTGCAAGCCGCATTGAGGGAAATGAGTGAGGAGGTCAATGTTGCCTTGGATGAGTCTCGTGTACTGGGTGTGCTCGATGACTTTGTCACCCGCTCTGGGTTCGCAATGACCCCCGTGGTGGTGTGGGGTGGTCCAGATTTACAAGCCAAGGCCGATCCCGATGAAGTGCAAAGTATTCATCGTATTCCTTTGCAAGAATTTATGCGTGACGACTCCCCTCTGCTGATAAAGACGCAAACCAGCGAACATCCCATTTTACGAATGCCCATTGGCGAAGACTATATTGCCGCACCAACGGCGGCGATTATTTATCAGTTTCGCGAGGTCTGTCTGCTGGGAAATGACGTGCGTGTCGCTCACTATGAGCAGCCAGAGTTTGCTTGGCGTTAGTTTAAAAAAGCTTTGACCCTTGCCGCCACTCACCCCACAATCGCGCGACAAACAACAACGAGGTGAGACGATGACGATCAAAGAAGGGGATAAGTTACCCGCAGCTACCCTGCATATGATGCAAGATGGTCGCCCAGCAGCAGTGACTACCGCGGACCTTTTTGGGGGTAAAAAAGTTGTCTTATTTGCCGTGCCCGGAGCCTTTACACCCACCTGTTCTCAAACTCACTTGCCCGGGTATGTTGTGAATGCAGACGCCATTAAGGCCAAAGGTGTGGACAGCATTGTGTGTCTAAGTGTGAATGATGCCTTTGTGATGGACGCCTGGGGTCAGAACGCTAACGCTGAGGAATTATCCATGGTGGGTGACGGCAACGGCGACTTTACCAAAGCTTTGGGTCTAGAAATGGACGGCAGTAGTTTCGGCTTGGGTTCGCGTTCACAACGTTATGCCATGATAGTGGAAGACGGCACCGTGACCAAACTGGCAATAGAAGCACCTGGCAAGTTAGACGTCAGTGCGGCAGAGGCTGTTTTGCAAGCATTGTAGGTATGAAGCTCCAAAACAAAGTCGCCCTAGTGACCGGCGGGTCGGGCGACATCGGCAGTGCTGTGGCGCGACACCTCGCCGAGGCGGGTGCGAAGGTTATTATCACCTATGTAGGTGCTAAGCAGACAGCGCAAGAGGTGGTAGATGATATCAAGGCTAAGGGTGGCGCAGCTGCATTTACCCAGCTCGATCAGCGAAACCCTTTGGCGATAGATGCCTGTGTCGACAGTATTGTCAAAGAATATGGGCGCCTCGATGTTCTGGTCAACAATGCGGCTTGGAACATTGGTATACCGTTTGTATGCCTAGATGATCTAACCAGCGATATATGGGATCGTGTGTTGGAAATCAATTTGCGGGGTCCATTTCTTTTGGCTCGTGCAGCCTCCAAAATACTCAAGGCGAATGGTGGTGGACACATTGTTAATATTTCCTCGGCCGGTGGTATCAGTCCAGGCAGCAGCAGTATTGCTTATTCGGCAAGCAAAGCTGGTCTCAACCATTTGACTCGATGTTTGGCTGTTGCGATGGCTCCAGAGGTTGCGGTCAATTGTGTCGCTCCAGGTTTGGTTGAAGATACGCGCATGGCAAAGCGACTGCCCAATGCAGTAGCCCAGAGCGCAAGACGTCAAGCGGTGTTGGGTCGAGTTGGGCAAGTTGAAGACATAGCAGAACAAGTGCTGACCTTTGTGACTTCAACATCTATTACCGGACAGATCATGGTGGTTGATGGCGGCATGCCTGGGGTGATGCGATAGTGGTCAGGTGATGGATCCAAATGATAGGTAAAAATGACAGGTACACCAGAAGCAGAAGTCTCGATTACCGAACATTTGGTTCGAGAATTGCTGGACCAACAGCATCGTGATCTGAGCGACTTACCGTTGTCGCTGTTGGGTTCGGGCTGGGACAACGTGATGTATCGTCTGGGTAACAGCATGTTGGTGCCCCAGCGCAATCTATCCGTGGCCTTGGAGTGTTGTACCTATGTTCGAAGGAGAATGTGTTGATAGGGTGCCACCAGCAAGTAGCGAGGTAGAAAGATTTTCGGGGTTCCTAGCCAAGCTGCACCAATTTGCACCCCAGCACGCACCACAAAATTCAGTGCGTGGTGTTCCTCTACATTTACGTCAAGTGCCTGTCGAGGAGCGTATGCTTAGGTTGAAGCATAAGACCGATCTCATTAGCGATAAAATTAGCCACTTTTGGTCGCGGGGATTAGCTGCGACGGAGTCTACCGAGTGTCGATGGTTACACGGTGATCTTCATGCACAAAACGTGTTGGTTAATGAAGCGGGTTTATTTAGCGCAGTGATTGATTGGGGCGACATTACCTCGGGAGATGTGGCCACAGACTTGGCTGCTGTTTGGAGCATGTTTGATCAATCTGTGGATCGAATGCGTCTGCTTGAAATATATAATCCTGATCAAGCCATTCTTCTGCGCCTAGGCGAAGATGGGTAACTGTTAAAGGAGGTTGATGTGGGTGATCGCGATGTGAACGAAATTCTAATTTTTGGAGGTAATGGCAGCCCCGAGCTTACGCGACGAATTTGTGAACACTTAGAGGTGCCGATAGGCGACTCGCAAGTGTTGCAATTTTCGGAAGGAAACTTATTCGTTCGCGTTCAGGAAAACGTGCGTGGTCGTCATGTATACATTGTGCAGACGACGGTTTTTCCAGCAAACGATCACTTTATGGAGTTGTTGTTCT
>QIGT01000379.1 GCA_003230835.1 Gammaproteobacteria bacterium | reverse complement strand
GTTTGCACTATAAAAAGAGGCCCCAGCTGGCAGTGGCAGCATTTGAATTGTTTGGCGTTGATGACAAGCCAGCTCGACTTGTGTTCGTCGGTGAAGGCGAGTGTAGGCGATCATTAGAGCAGCATAAGGTTGTCGCGGCCCAAGCTCGTATGGAGCTGGTTGGAAACATAGTAGAAGCATCGCGGACGTTTTCCGCCTTTGACGTGTTGTTACACACAAGTGATGTAGATGCGTTTGGATTGGTGGTTCTGGAAGCCATGGTTGCGGGAGTCCCCGTTGTGGCGGGGCGAGGGCACGGGCCCGAGTATGTTTTAGCAGAGCTTGGGTTCTATGCAGAGAACGATACTGCTCAGGGTTATGCCGCCGCCATCACTCGCGCGCTGGAAGCTGATCGCGAGTTACTGGCTGAAGAAGGGAGAAAGCGTGCCCGACAATTATTTTCAGTGCCAGCGCTAGCGCGTTGCCTGGATAACATGCTCAAGCCTCGGTAACCAAGGTCAGCCTACAACGGATAAAATGGCGGTTCGCCCTCGGGCCTGGTTTTAAAACGCTTGTGGAGCCAAAGATACTGGTCTGGATTGAGCGCTATCTGTTCTTCCAACAATAAATTCATGCGGCGTGCGTTTACTTCGTCATCATCGGTAGGGAAATTTTCCAAAACCGGCGAGAATGTAATGTCCCAGGTTTGTGTCTCATTGTTACGAGTTTGACGTAAGATCAGCACCGGTGAATTATTCAGACGAGCGATCCGCGATGTGGCGCTAATGGTTGCTGCTTGGATACCGAAAAAAGGTGCAAATACCGAATGTTTGCGGCCGTAGTCCTGATCTGCCGCGTACCAAATAGCCTTACCCTGCCGAATACACCGTAGCATCTGGCGTGTGTCGTTGCGCTCGATGACAGCGTCAAAGTACTGTTCTCTGCCGCGGAGCTGTAACCACTCCCATACAGGATTTTTGTTATACCGATACATCACGCCTATCGGACCACATGCGCTCAGCGGTTGACTGATAATGTCGATGACAGCGAAGTGAGCGCCAACCAAGATAACCCCTTTGCCCTGGGCGAGTGCTGCATCGAAATGTTCCTTGCCGGTAATGGTGAAACGGTCCGAAAGATCTCGCTTGGGATTCAGCCAGGGGATGGTTAGTTCGAGTGCGCCGATGCTGACTTGCTGCAAAACACGTTTGGTCATTTGCTGTTGCTGTTCGGTGCTGAGTTGTGGGAAGCAGGCAGCAATGTTGGTTTCGGTAATGATGCGTCGTGATGTGGCAAATCGGTACATGATCGAGCCCAAGCCACGCCCTATTGAGAATATCCAACTGATGGGTAGCCGAGCCGCTAACCAGGCGAAGCCGACAAATATCCAAGTAGGCCATACTGCGGGGGAGTAGATTTTACGAATCTTCTTACGGCGACTTTGTTTCTTCGGGCGACCCATAGCGTGCGGAGCATAGCGGGTCTGGATGCGAGTGGCTAACTTACAAATTCGCTGTGTTAAACTCCCTGCCGTTCATTCTACCGGTGGAACCGTGTTGAATACCGAATCTTTACGATTGCCTTCCTTAAGTGATCTTCACATCTTAGTGGTGGGAGATGTCATGCTGGATCGATATTGGCAGGGACCTGCCGATCGGGTTTCGCCGGAAGCCCCGGTGCCGGTAGTTAATGTACAACATCAAGAACAACGACCAGGTGGCGCGGCTAATGTTGCGTTGAACGTGGTCAGCCTCGGTGCTCAGTGCACGTTGATCGCCTTGGTCGGTGAAGACGCGGCGGCCCAAGATTTGCAGGAGACTTTGGAAGCTGCGGGGGTGGTTTGTGATTTCATTCGCGTTCCCCAGTGGCCCACCATTGTGAAACTACGCTTGTTAGCGCAAAAGCAACAATTAGTCAGGGCAGATTTTGAACAACCGTTGCCTGGGACAGATGCGGCTGAGCGCCTGGCGCAGATACAAAACAAATTCGAGAAACATCTTATCGGCGCAGATATATGCGTCTTGGAAGACTATGACAAAGGTGTGCTAGAAGATCCGCAAGCACTGATCTATGCGGCGCGGCAAGCCAAGGTGCCTGTTTTGGTTGATCCAAAAATGAAGCCTTTGGATGTTTATGCCAACGCCACAGTGATCAAGCCCAACGCAAGAGAGTTCCAGCACGCCTTAGATATGGAACAGATTTCCAACCCAACTGAGACTAGCAAGTCGGCCAACAAGTCTGCCAACAATTCCGCCAGAAAAGATGACATTCGGGGCCAAGCTTTATGTGCGAAGTTAGGTATCAGTGGTTTGGTGGTGACCCGTGGCGAACAAGGTATTGATGTGCATAGTATCGATGCGGTGCAGCATATCCCGGCGCGGTCTGTTGAGGTTTACGATGTCACTGGCGCAGGTGATACCACTGCTGCAACGCTGGCTATCGGTTTAGGATTGGGTTGGCCACTGTTGGATTGCGCGCGCATTGCTAATGTAGCTGCAAGCATTGCGGTATCGAAATCTGGTACTTCTGCGGTCACCGGGCCAGAATTGCACCAGGCAATGCAGGGTTCAGCACCCGACCGCGGGCTGATGTCGCGGCAAGATCTGGCCCTGGCGGTGAAGCAAGCCAAGGCCAACGGTCAGCGAGTGGTGTTTACCAATGGGTGTTTTGACATTCTTCATGCCGGTCACGTGACCTATCTTGCCGAAGCTGCAGCCTTGGGTGATCGTTTGATTGTGGCCATCAATGACGACGTCTCAGTCAGCCAACTTAAAGGTCCCGGAAGACCAGTGGTGCCAGTTGAAGGTCGCAGTAGAGTACTGGCTGGGTTGGGTTGTGTTGATTGGGTTGTCAGTTTTGACGAAGACACGCCAGAACCACTGCTAAAACTTTTACAACCCGATGTGTTGGTTAAGGGGGGAGATTACAGCGCCGACCAGGTGGTGGGCGCGGCACTGGTTGAGGCTTATGGCGGTGAAGTTAAGGTTCTTAGCTTGGTGGATGATGTGTCCACCACGACGATCGTTGCGCGCATTCTAGCAAGCCAGCCACCCAGCCGATAGAACAAAGGAGTTTGTTTTGTATGGTTAGGCGGGTATGCGTTGGCTTTGACGAAGATGCGAACTATCTGGGGTTGCGAGCAACATTGTTTTAACGGTCGATTGCTTGCGCTACTACCGCAACATTTTCTCGTAGGTGTGCCACATTGGTGGTGCCTACAACAATACTGCTCACGCCACTGCGTTGCGCTACAAATGCCAAACCCTGCGCTGTCGCTTGTCCACTGGCGAGGGCTTTTTTAATCAGCACCCCAACGCCTTGTTCAGCTGCTTTGGCTATTAAGTCAATTTCGTCTGTGTATTGGCAATTCAATGTTGCCATCAACACATCCGCACCCTGTTTAATGGCTTCATGGGCACCGGCTGTGGTTTTGTGAGATATCCCGGCGGCTAGGATCTTCCCTTCAGCCTTGAGATCTTGTAATGCCTGCAGAGTGCCTTGACGTTGTAATATATCTAAGTCGTCACCGTTTGAGTGAATCAGCACTATATCAAGTCGGTCTGTTTTTAATCGCTGCAATGAACGCACGACTGAACTGCGACAATGCTCAGGGCTGAAATCATAATGTGCCTGTTTGCCATCAAATTCTTCGCCGACCTTTGTGCACAGTACCCACCGATCACGCTGGTCAGCAATTAATTCTCCGAGTCGGCGTTCACTCTCGCCGTAGGCGGGAGCGGTGTCTAACAAATTAATGCCCAGCTCCAGTGCAGTGGCCAATAATGCAAGGGCTTGTTTGTCATCGGGAATTTTCACCGGATATTTCACCCCTTGATCGCGCCCAAATTTAACCGTGCCCAAACTCACAGCAGCCACATTGATACCGGTATTACCTAAGGGTCGGTGTGGTAACGCAATGGTGGTATCTACCATTGTGGCTTTCCCACTTGGGCCTTAGTGTGATTGCTGCGTAAGGGTGTGGTGTAGGTTGGTGGGTCTAGTTGTTGTAATGTTTTATCACCCAAATTTGGTGCTAAGGACAACTTGGTTGGAAAGCACTGTATGAAGTCACCTGAACGTTGTACAAAGGCTTCGTCCGGTTTTATGGACGATGGTCGATATGCCTCAGCCCGATTAACACTCAAAATCTCAAACTGCGCAGCACGCCAGTCGAGCCAGGGCAAGCAAATTTCCAGCTCTTGTTTTGCAAAGACCAGTTGTTGTTGGTCTGTGCGCTCTATACCTGTGGTGGCTAGGCGGCCACCCAGGTACCACACTAAACCTGCATCGGATGGATGGCTGGTGATAGTGATGCGCGGTTCATTGCTGGTGATACCCGTCAAGCAGTGCGCATACATTTGTAGGTTGTGGCGGGGTCTTACAATGACCTGTTTTAATGGTCGCTGTTGCATAGCAATATCATCGATGCCGGCGATGTCCATAATGTTTTGGCTGCCGTTACCCGCACAACAGATGAGTTGCTTGGCACACACAGAGATGTCGTCCAGTTCAATGACATAACCTTCAGGTGTTTTTTCGACGTTGTGCTCGGTTAGTTGCAGTTGAAAAACATACTCGCTGAAAGGTGCAATTAGGGTATTAAGTAGGTCAGTGGTATCCACGACAAAGTCATTGAGACTATAAACGACGCCGTCGAAGCCACGAAATGAACTGGGCCATTCATTCTTAGACAACTTATCGATGCGCCCGCGCAAAGATTTACTGGCGAAGAAGGTGGTCAGGCGTCCCAGGGTGGACGATTTAGCGAACATGTAGTACTTCTCAGATAAGAGGTGACTGCCGGTTAAGTCAACGTTAGCGGCGAGAAGATCACTCGAGCCTGAAGGATCAGATAAACCGAGACATTGACGCCAACGTTCTGGCATGGATGCTATCGCTTCGGACGCTCCAGTTAGGGCGCCACTCAAGGCGTATTTTATGCCGCCATGAATCATACCCTGAGACGCCAAGGTTTGATCGCAGCCTATGCTGTGAGCTTCGAACAGCACTGCGTTATAACCATTGCTACGCAGCAAGTTGAGTAACCATGCCCCGGCGATGCCGCCACCAACAATGGCCGCATCTATGCGATGTGCGTTTGTAGATTGTGCGTTTGTAGATTGTGCGTGAATTTGTTCGCTACCCCTGATCCTGATCCTGACCCTGCCTTTGCTGACATTGACAGTTTACCGGCGAGCCATCACTCTGCAAGCCGTGAGAAATTGGATGTATCAAATTATCTTGTGGCTGGTGCTGCCGTTGGTCTGGCTGAGGTTGCAATGGCGGGGAAGGAAAGATCCCGGATATGCCGTTCGTCAGTCTGAGCGTTTTGGTCGCGTGCCACCGTCCATTCGATCTCATCCAGTTTGGTTTCATACCGTGTCTGCTGGAGAGAGCATTGCTGCAGCCCCACTTGTGCAAGCGTTACAAGCAGATTTTCCCCAGTTACCCTTCCTAATGACGACCATGACGCCCACTGGATCAGGCCAGGTACGCCAACGCCTGCCGGATGTTGACCATTGTTATGCACCGTACGACTTTGGTTTTGCTGTTCGAGGCTTTTTTGCTGCCGTGCAACCGCGAATATTGGTGCTCATGGAGACCGAACTTTGGCCGAACTTAATCGCTGAAGCGCATCGCCTTGAGATCCCGGTGTTGTTGATCAATGCAAGGTTGTCTGCGCGGTCGGCTCGTGGGTATGGGAAAGTTTGGCGCCTAACTCGTCGTATGCTCTCACAAGTGCATTTCATAGCTTGCCAAAGTGAACAGCACCAAAAACGATTTATTGAGCTTGGAGCCAATCCGCAGAGTGTTGAAACGACCGGCAGTGTGAAATTTGATGTTAGTTTACCAGCTGATTTTGACGCCACGGTTATGCGCTTGCAAAAGGCATTTGCCTGGGGGGATGCGCCAGTTTGGATTGCTGCTTCTACCCATCCTGGGGAAGATGAAATTGTCTTAAAAGCACATCTTGAACTGATCGAAAAAATACCCGGCATCAAATTGTTGCTCGTTCCACGCCATCCTGTGCGCACCGATGAAGTGTGCCAATTGGTTAAACGAAGCGGCGTAACCGTAGCGAAGCAAAGCGAATTAGTTACCCCCCATGCGGCTGATGTTGCTCCCAATGTTGTTCCAAATGTAGTCGTCGGAGATTTGATGGGTACCTTGTTGTATCTATACGGTGTAGCCCAGGTGGCTTTTATAGGGGGCAGTTTTGTTGAAGTGGGTGGGCACAATCCTATCGAGCCTGCGCTATGCGGCATCCCCAGTATCTCGGGTCCACAGCAATTTAATTTCACAGATGTCATGGGTGATCTGGAACGTGTTGGTGGTCATGTAACGGCGCGCACAGCGGAGCAACTTGGAGTGTTGCTGGCAAGGTACTTACTAAATCCTACTGATCGTGCAACTGCAGGTGACGCAGCAATGGCTTGTGTGGCTGCTAACCGAGGTGCGTCGGCAAGAGTGTTAGAGTTACTAAGATCCCGGATTACGCTGGCGCAATGAAACCAGCCGAAGGACTTGGTCGTTTCCGTCGGTATAACGATTTAGTTCTTCTACATCGGCGTCAATGAGTGCGCCTGCGGTTTGTTTAAGCCGCATCAAATTGATGACATAGTTATAGCGCGAATCTGCATAGTCGAACTGCGAGGAAAATAGTCTCTGTTGGGCTTGCAGTACATCGACGATGTTGCGCGTGCCTACCTCGTAGCCTGTTTCGGTGGCTTCCAGAGCAGACTGGGAAGACTTGATCGCTTTCAAACGAGCCTTGACCCTAACCACATCGGTTGCCACCGCTTGATGTAAATTGCGAGTGTCTCGTGTCACTGTGCGGCGTTGGTTTAGTAGTAGTTCACGTGCACGATTTTCTAGTGCTTTGGCTTCTTTCGCTCTGGCGCGAACAAGCCCGCCAGAGTACAACGGCAAATTAAACTGCAATCCATATATGGTGGTATTGGTTGTGTCTGCGTTGAAGAAGTTTGGCGAGCCGGTCACTGATTGTACTTGGGTAACCGTGGCATCGATGGTTGGAAGATGATCTGAACGTCGAGCCCTTACTGTTCGACGGGCTGCTGTGAGCTGTTGTTGGGCACTTCGAATAGCAAAGTTTTGGTCGAGGGCAGTGGCTACCCAATCTTGTTCGTTCATGGGGTTTGGGTTGACGATGGGCAATGTCTCGGCCAGCCGATCCAGTGTGTCGTATGACATGCCAGTCAACGTACCCAATGTCTCGAAGAATATATTTTGGTCGCCGTCGGCTTGAATGCGTCGCACCACGGCGTTGTCGTAAGCTGCTTGTGATTCTAGAACGTCGGTGATGGCTACCAGCCCAACTTCAAAGCGTTGTTGTACTTGTTCAAGTTGGCGCTTAACCGCAGCTTCTTCGGCGGTGGTGCTGTCGAGTAGATCTTGTGCTCGAAGCACGTTCAAATAAGACTGAATAACACGAACGATCAACTCTTGTTCGGTTGCGGCGAGGTCAAATTGTGCCGCTGATACAGACGACTTTGCACTGCCCAAACTAAACCATGCGTTCATGTCTAACAGAGGTTGGCTGAGCTGTGCATTCCACTGATGGGTGTTGAAATTTAAATCACCGGCTGGAAGTCCGGTAATGGGGTTGATAGCCCCAGGGAAATTGCTTTCGTTGTAGGAGGTGTTCGCGCTCGCCGCCAGTGAAGGCAGCAAAGCAGATCTCGCTTGCGGTACGCCTTGTTCGCTGGCTGCATAACTTGCACGTGCTGCTGCCACTACGGCATCGTTGCTTTTAGCCGCATCATAAACGTCCATTAGATTGGTTGCGTAAGCAGTGCCACTGTTCACAAAACTCATCACAGCAGTGGTCAACAGGACAACGGATTTACAAAACTTCATGTTAGGTCAAACTCCTTCAAGCTGGTTTAGTCTACACCACCCCAACTATCAAAGTCGTAAGAGATCACCAAACAGTTCTGTGCTACGGTAAAAGTTGTGGTGTACATCAAATTTTCATCCAGAAATCAATACAAAAACTGTGTTTCCAGGGGTGACCAAGGTACGTTACCTGGGTATATTGGAGCTTGATACGTTAGTAAAGTCGGAGAGGTTAGGTAGTCGGTTTGTCAGAAAAAAGACCCGAAACTGAAGCAGATATTATATCGCGCTCCAAGCTCTTGGTCGGTGAGCAGGCGTTGGTTCGTGAAGGTGTCAGTTTTGTACCCATGGGTCGGCGCAACAAATCCTACAGTGTCGATCTACCGCGTCATATGGCAGAGTGTGATGCCAACTACCATCGCCTGCTTCGATTGTTCCCCGATATGCGCAAACAAGCCGAGCTGG
>QIGT01000069.1 GCA_003230835.1 Gammaproteobacteria bacterium | reverse complement strand
CTACGCTTCCTCCTCCCTGAACTGAAAACCCAATTGCAAGGTTTACAGAGCTTTAGCCGCGTCAAAGACTTCATTGTTCGCGTCTCAAATACAGCGCGCTGATTATCCCCAGTTGCAGCCCCACATACTGCGAACAGCGGCGCAACTCCTGCATCTCTTACAACAAAACGGGCAACAAAGCAGGCAACAACTAGGCCGCGATACGCCCGAAGTAACGAGTTACCTGGCACATTTTCAGCGACTTGGATGGATTAGCCGGTGGCGAGTATAGGTTTGGCGTAGGCGGTAGGTACCGCTGTCTCGTGGTCAAAAGAGACGATCTCGTAGGCGTCTTTATCGTCAAGAAGTTTGCGCAACAACGCGTTATTAGGGCCGTGGCCCGATTTAAAACCGGTAAATTGTCCGATCAGGCTATGTCCCAGCAGGTATAGATCGCCAATGGCATCAAGGATTTTATGCTTTACAAACTCATCTTCCAGCCGTAAGCCTTCTTCATTGAGTATCCGAAATTCGTCTACGACTACAGCATTGTCTAGGCTGCCGCCTTTGGCTAAATTCATTCCACGCAATTTTTCGTAGTCGGCGAGAAAGCCAAAGGTTCGCGCCCTGCTCACTTCTTTGACATAAGAGGTAGTGGAAAAATCCACGCTAACATGGTGTTCGTGTCTTCTAAATACTGGATGATCGTACTCGAGGGTATAGTTCAGTCGAAAACCATTAAACGGCGTGAGCTCAGCAAAGGTATCACCTTGCTGATAGCGTACTGGCTTTAAAATGCGAACAAACTTCTTCACCGCTTGTTGTTCTACAATTCCAGCCGACTGTAACAAGAATACGAAAGGTGCAGCACTGCCATCCATAATCGGCAACTCTGCAGCACTCACCTCAACTCTGGCATTGTCCACGCCTAAACCGGCAAATGCAGACATCAAGTGTTCAACAGTAGAGATTTCGTGATGACCGTCTGTCAAGGAGGTGGCCATAGTGGTGGAGCCAACGTTTAGCGCATTAGCGGGAAACTCAACAGCAGGATCAAGGTCTGTTCGAATAAATACAATGCCTGTATCCACCGCTGCCGGCATCAGTTTGACATACACTTTCTCGCCGGTATGCAAACCTACACCCGTGGCTCGGATGGTGTTGTTGAGTGTGCGTTGTTGTAATAATTCTGTCACTGACATAAGCCGCGCATAGTACCAATCCACATGCAGCTACACTACGCACCAGGCCGCACTTTTTGTTTCATTTTGTATCAACTTACCGAGCTGGCATTTATTGCAGGTTACTGAAAAGACTCAATTATTTACCAAAAAGGGTCGCGCCAAAACACTATAAGTTTTGGCCGCGACCTAGTGAGCACGATGCAAACTGACCCCTCCAATGGAGTTAGTGGATCAGTGGGTCAATCAGTCGGCTTGTCGACGTAGAAACGCCGGAATGTCTAAATAGTCGAGATCTTGCTCATCCTGGCTCTCTGCCAAATTACCTTCTCTCGCTGGGTTTCTCTGCCCTCTCGAAAAGGGAGGTCTTTCAAATTCGTTATAGTCGACCTGGCCGTCCAAAGCTTGCTTCACGAGGGTATTGTCTACCACGATATTGGGCATTTCGAGTTCGCCGAGACCGGTCGCAACCACGGTCACCTTTAACTCTTCACCCATGTCCTCATCGATCACTGTACCCACCACAATAGTGGCCGAGGCGGACGCAAAATCATCCACAATACTGCCCACGTCAGTGAACTCACCAATACTAAGGTCAGGACCTGCGGTCACGTTAACCAGTATGCCTCTGGCGCCATGCAGATCGACATCTTCGAGCAAAGGAGATCGGATGGCTGCTTCCGCAGCATCCCTGGCGCGATTATCACCAGAAGAGCGCCCGGTACCCATCATCGCCATACCCATTTCAGACATCACCGTACGCACATCTGCGAAATCTACGTTGATCATCCCGGGTCTAATGATGAGGTCCGCAATGCCTTGGACAGCACCCAGCAGGACATCGTTGGCAGCACAGAAAGCATCCAACATGCTGGTCCTTTCGCCGAGAACTGCGAGTAGCTTCTCATTCGGAATCGTAATCAGCGAATCAACATGTTGAGACAATTCTCGAACACCTAATGCCGCGACATCTGTGCGTTTTTCAAAGTTAAACGGCTTAGTCACTACCGCCACAGTAAGAATACCCATCTCCCGAGCGATCTCTGCCACCACCGGAGCAGCACCCGTACCGGTACCACCACCCATACCGGCGGTAATGAATACCATATCGGCACCCGACAAGACTTCACTAAGACGATCGCGGTCTTCCAAAGCCGCTGCGCGACCCACCTCCGGATCTGAGCCCGCGCCCAAACCCTTGGTAATGCCACTACCAATTTGCAATGTGGTCTGTGCATCTAAACTTTTAAGGGCCTGTGCATCCGTATTGGTGGCGATGAAGTCCACACCGCTCACCGCTCGGGCGACCATGTGTTGGACGGCATTGCCTCCTCCACCACCGACACCAATCACTTTTATGACTGCGCTTTGAGGCGCGCTATCTACCAATTCAAACATCGTGTTCTCCAGCTAGAAATTTTCTCTCAACCAATTTTTGACCTTTCCAAATACACCTCCTGCGTGGGAGGCTCTCTTTCTGGGCAATTCTTTTTCTCTCTCTAATCCGTACTGCAACAAGCCAACGCCCGTCGCATATACCGGGTCGCGGACAATGTCCTTTAACCCTGCCACATTACGTGGCACCCCCAGGCTAACCGGCATGTGGAAGATTTCTTCCGCAAGTTCGATTACCCCTTCCATCTTTGCTGCGCCGCCGGTAAGCACTATTCCCGACGCCACTAAATCTTCAAATCCACTGCGTCGAAGCTCGGCCTGAATCAAGGTGAATAATTCGTCGTAACGAGGCTCCACAACTTCTGCGAGCGCTTGTCTGGACAACTCTCTGGCTGGTTTGTCTCCGACCCCAGGCACTTTGATCACTTCACCTGCCTTGGCAAGCTGTGTAAGCGCACATGCGTACTTAATTTTCAGGTCTTCCGCATTTTGTGTAGGTGTTCTCAGCGCCATAGCAATATCGTTTGTAACCTGATCTCCCGCAATCGGTATTACTGCTGTGTGACGAATAGCACCGCCGGTAAAAATTGCAATGTCAGTCGTGCCACCACCGATGTCCACAATGCAAACCCCGAGATCACGTTCATCTTCGGTGAGAATCGAATAGCTGGAAGCCAACTGCTCTAGAATCACATCGTTAACATGCAAACCACAACGCGCTATACACTTTTCTATGTTCTGTGATGCATTCACCGCACAAGTCACCATATGCACCCTGGCTTCTAAACGAACTCCAGACATGCCCAGTGGTTCCTTCACGCCTTCTTGCGAATCTATGGCGTATTCTTGCGGTAGCACATGAAGTATTTTTTGATCGGCTGGAATGGCCATGGCTTGAGCAGCTTCAATAACTCGGTCTACGTCTTGGCTAAACACTTCTCTATCGCGTATGGCGACTATTCCGTGAGAATTGAAACTGCGTATGTGGCTGCCTGCAATACCTACATAGACAGAATCAATGGCACAGCCTGCCATTAGTTCCGCCTCTTCAACGGCGCGCTGTATCGACTGCACTGTTGATTCTATATTGACCACTACACCTTTCTTAAGTCCCCGAGACGGCTTGGCGCCTATGCCTATAATTTCGAGGTCGCCATTGCCATTCACTTCCGCAACAATCGCAGCCACCTTATTCGTGCCAATGTCGAGACCTACGATTTTCTGGAACTCTTCTTCCACGGCCATTTCTAGTGTCGCTCCTGCAAAGGGTTAGAAGAGAATTCTGACGTTGCTAATAGAGGCGGCGCTGTGTACTTCACCGCGACTCCGCTGCTATAACGAGCGTCTACATACTGAACCGACCTTGGCTCGTCTAACAAAACACGCCGGTGTAATAGTAGAAACCGATGCATGCGTTGATTAAGTTGTTCGCTACCCAGCGCAAGGGAAATTTTATTGTCAAAATCAAGACTCCAGCCACCCTGGGCGTCCTGCTTGAGAGAGGTAATGTCCAACCCCTCCCGACTGGCTATTTGATCTAACAAACGAAACACCTCCATAGCACGATGAGGCGAACTGATGGCAACATCGAAACTCGGGATATCGAAATATTGATCAGGCAGTGTTAACAAGTGTCCGCCTGCAGAAATGTATTGATCCTTACCCCATCTTGCCATCGGCATTTCTCTAGTTAGGCTCACTAAGATGGTATCTGGCCACTGTCTGCGCACAGCCACATTGCGTGCCCAATGCATTTCATCCAGCTTTGATTCGAGCAACTTCAAGTCTGTAGTGAGTATTCCGCCCAACGAACCACTGGTTAACGCCGCCCGCACACTAGCTTGCTCGATTTGGGTTAAGTCACCACTTATAACTAGCTTGCTAACAGGAACATCCAGCAAAGCCCATATACCATAAGTTCCAAAGGCAGCGGCGGCAGCGACTATGCACAACAACATTCGATTAAGCATCGCGTCGCCTCAATTGATTAGATACTTGAGAAACATTGCCCGCACCCTGTACCACCAACACATCCCCATCTGTACAAAACGCTGGCAATAAACTTAACGCCTCCTTCGAATCCTCAGCAAACAAAGGGCTTATGCCACCGCGCTGACGAATAGCCTGGCTCAAAGCCTTGCTGTCAGCGCCAACAATCGGTTGCTCTCCTGCTGAGTAAACATCCAATAGAATCAGACTATCGACTTCACACAATACGCGTACAAATTCTTCAAACAGATCATGCGTACGCGAGTACCGATGCGGCTGATAAACCATAACCAACCTACGTTGCGGCCATATCTGGCGCGCGGTAGCAATGACCGCAGCGAGTTCTGTCGGGTGATGGCCATAGTCATCGACTAAGGTAACCATGGTGTCACTTATCTCGATCTCATCATCCACCTGAAAGCGTCTATCAACACCGCCAAACTCAGACAGACCGCGCACTATTGCTTTATCTGCAATCCCTTCATCGGTGGCAATAGCAATCGCTGCTAACGCATTCAACACGTTGTGCGTACCAGGTATGGCCAGGCGAATTTCAAGCGGCAGCCCAAATTGTGGTCGCTGCACTGTGAAGTTCCAGGTGTTGCCCTGCATGCGTATGTTCACAGCCCGAAATTGTGCGTCTTGGCTCAAGCCATAAGTCAAAATCGGACGAGACAACCGAGGAATGATGTCTACCACGTCCGCATCATCGATACACAAAACCACACTGCCGTAGAAAGGAAGGCGGTGTACAAAGTCGACAAAGGTTGATTTCAGAGCTGAAAAATCATTGCCATAAGTAGCCATGTGATCTCGGTCAATATTCGTTATCACCGCAGACATAGGCTGCAAATGCAAAAACGACGCATCCGACTCATCTGCCTCAGCAATCAAATAACGGCCAACTCCAAGCTCGGCATTTGTACCCACGCTCTTAAGTAATCCACCAATAACGAAGGTAGGAGACAACTCTGCACAGCGAAATATTTCTGTGACCAGACTTGTTGTGGTGGTTTTTCCGTGCGTACCCGCCACTGCTATACCGTGCCGGTAGCGCATCAGCTCACCCAGCATCTCGGCTCGAGCGATGACTGGTGTGCGACTGTTATGTGCAGCGACGAACTCCGGATTGTCATCGGCTATGGCACTGGATATAACAACCACATCAGCGTCGGCTACATTTTGCGCATCGTGGCCGATGAAAATCTGCGCACCTTTGCTTTCCAAGCGACGTGTAGCCGCAGACGCAGATGCATCTGAACCGGTCACGTCATAGCCTTGATTGAGCAGCACTTCGGCAATTCCACACATGCCTGCCCCACCAATACCAATAAAGTGAATGCAACGGATGCGACCCATTTCTGGTACGTGGTAGATCATCGAATCAGCCACGTTTAAGCTCCCATGAGCTTCGAACCACCAGGGCTATCAATGCACAACTGACCACTAAGCTGTTACCGCCGTAACTCACAAACGGTAGGGTCAGGCCCTTAGTCGGCAAGATCCCGATGTTTACACCAACGTGGATCAGTAATTGAACACCGATAATTAAGCCCGCAAAATAGGCCGCATAAGCAGAAAACGTTTTTCGTTGATCGAGATTTTGTTTGGCGACAAACAACACCCGATAGACCAGATACGCCAGCAAAAGAACCACCGCTATGGCGCCGATACTGCCTAACTCTTCCGCAATCACAGCAAAAATAAAGTCATTGTGCGCTTCTGGAAGATAGAACAACTTTTGCACACTCTCGCCCAAGCCTAGCCCCCAAAGATCACCACGACCAAATGCGATCAAAGCTTGGGTGAGTTGGTAACCGCTGCCAAAGGCCACTTCCCAAGGATCAAGAAAGGCAATAAATCGCTCCATGCGGTAGGCTTCCTCCCAGATCAAAAGCCCTAACCCGGCAGACCCTAGCAGCACAATTAAGAGAAAATAACGCAGCTTAGCGCCTGCCAAAAACAGCACCCCAACGCTCGCCGTGATAATCACAACAGCCGAACCTAAATCTGGCTCTGCGATGAGAAGCGCACAGACGAATGCGACCATACATATAGGCAACAGCAACAATTTTGGCTCGTCGCGCAACCTGTTTGCATGACGGTTCAAATACCCCGCCATATAAATGCACAAGCCGAACTTGGCCACCTCAGCCGCTTGTAGTGAGAAGCCACCCAACCGAATCCATCTTGTTGCACCATTCACCTCATGCCCAATGCCAGGAATGAGCACGGCGATAGCAATTGCAACGGCGGCTAGCCAACCTAACAAATAAACCTTGTTCCACAGTTGCGGCGGCACCGCTAATACGGCAACAAAGGAGAGCAGTGAAACGCCGAGAAACAGTAAGTGTCTATTTAAAAAGCCATCTCCCATAGCAACCGACGATGACGCAACCATGACCGTGCCGAGTGTCAACAAAGCCATCCACGCAACCAGTAGCTGATTCACTTCTATAGTTAAGGGTAGAGAAGTTAAAGGCAGGGATACGGCCTTCATGGCTTGGCCAAATCAACAGCAGCACGAGCAAATCGACTACCTCGCTCTTGGTAATTCGCAAACATATCTATACTGGCACAGGCAGGAGACAGCAACACGACATCTCCACCTTGGGCATGCCGGTAGCACACTGACGTTGCCTCCTCGATCGAACTGCAGCGCTCATATGTTAGTTTCAAATGGTCGGCAATTATCTCTATGACACTTGCATCCTTACCTAGGGTTGCAAGGTATTTCACACGACCCTTCATCGCCAACCCGAGTGGCGTCAGGTCTACACCCTTCGCATCTCCACCCGCAATGAGGAGCACGTTATTCTCACGCGGTAGGCTTTCTAAAGCAGCAACAGCCGCACCTAAGTTGGTCGCCTTTGAGTCATCAATAAAAACAATCTCACCAACACGGGCAACCAATTCGAACCTATGCGGCAAACCGTCAAAACAAGCCAGCGCTGCGGCCATTTCATCTAACGCTAGCCAGTTGCGCGCCAAGGCACATGCAGCCATGACATTGAGTTCGTTGTGCTCGCCTTTTAGTTTTAGATTAGCGGGCTCACATACCCTCTCATACCCGCAAACAATCCAGCGCTGCCCGTCATGTTCTATCACACCCCAATCGTTTGCCGTTGGCGGTACATCTAACCCAAAGCTCACCATTTCACCAATGCCAGGCTGGGTGTTAATGTCCTGGCGGTTAAAAACTGCTGATTTAGCACGTTGGTAGATTCGCTGCTTGCTACGGGTATAGCTTTGCATATCACCGTGTTGATCCAGGTGATCTTCACTGATGTTCAGCACGCAACCCACTTGATACTCATGCAATTGACTGCGCTCTAACTGAAAACTCGACAGTTCCAACACGTAGCACTCGCGATGCTCGGATATCAGATCAAGTGCTGCTTCACCTAGATTGCCGCCCACACCTACATCTATGCCTTGGTGCTCTAACATATGGCCCAACAAGGCAGTGACAGTACTCTTTCCATTGGTACCTGTAATACCGACGACTGGCACATTGACAGCTTGCATGAATATATCTATGTCACTACAAAGGGGAATACCCGCGCTTTGCGCTCCTTGCACCACAC
The DNA here is from genome assembly GCA_003230835.1 of Gammaproteobacteria bacterium. Classification (GTDB taxonomy): domain Bacteria; phylum Pseudomonadota; class Gammaproteobacteria; order Pseudomonadales; family Azotimanducaceae; genus UBA4421. The sequence continues at coordinate 199 of QIGT01000069.1, read as the reverse complement.
AGGCCTTCATACTCAGCCCTGGACTCAACACCACCTTGCTGACATCAAAGTCGCGCCAACGATTTTGCTGCCAATGTATTTCGACCCCTTTAAACTCGTCAGAAACTTCTCGTGATGATCGTGTATCCAGCACAACAGGTTCAATCCCCGTCCCAAGCAAGTATCGCGCCACGGATTGTCCGGTAACTCCAAAACCTAA
>QIGT01000310.1 GCA_003230835.1 Gammaproteobacteria bacterium | reverse complement strand
GCACTAGTGTTGATCAATTGTAGAGTATTTCCCACTACCTCAAATCGAGAGTCTGATACAGAAAAGGTGTGTACATCACCAGGGTCTAGGTCCTGCACTATAACAATACCGACAACCCCGCCACTTACATTTTCATCCACATCGTCGGGACTTAGAGAAATTCCATACGGCGAGCTGTTACCCGAATTGGCGTCCGTGATTACGGTATCGCTGTCGGTGCCCGTGTACGCAATGCCGCCAACAAGATAGTCAACGGTGGCGGTATTGGTTACCGGAGTATTTGGAGGAATGGCATAGCCCACGCTTGGTGCCAGTAGAAGCAAACAAGCCGCACATAAAAGCGTACATCGCTGTAACGCGGAAAGCAGAGTCGGCTTACACCGACCCTGCTTTATACGCGCGCCACTAAATGCCATCCTGGGCATCACCATAGGGGTTTTCTAAAGCTTAAAGCTATGTATCAGTCACGGTGACAACATAGGCAACATAACCTGTTTGTCCTACAGTGCAGCTACCTAGCAAGGCACCGTCCACTTCTGGCGCAGTCAACGGAAAGAAATCCGTAGACAGCAATGCACTGCCTACACAATCTTGCGTGTGATACTGATCATTCGCCACAACGCCCGCTGCCATACCAAAGGCTACGGATCCACCATTGATGGTGATGGTCACCGTCGCAGGAATCTCAATACCTGCCACCGCATTCAAATTACCCGGTGTAACAAAAGCTCCTGGGATATCATCGTCTATAGCAACACTGGTTGCCGCAACACCAGAATCAGCATTGATTCCAATGACATACAACAGCACAGCACCAGGAATCGCCTTGGGGTCATTTGTTGCCACACCCGCCACATATCGATTACCTGATATTGGGTCGTACAACACCTCAACAAACTTAGCGATGCCGAGTGCAATTCTGGTGCGGAATCCTGACGAATCAGACGCTTGGCCATCGTAACTGTCGTCTGCTGCAGCGCTGGGGGAATCACCGACATAGTCGTAACCGATGTCTTCAACCGTGACGGTGGCAACAAAGTCGGCAAACACCAGTTCTAATGTTGTTATGCCGTTGGGATTGACTGCAGGGTCTGCCACACCGTGGGTAGAGTTCCCACTGTCATCTGTCTGCAACACGGCGGTACCCGTGGCGTTGTCAGCAACTGCTGCCACCAGCGTGTAGGTTTCAAACAAATCAGCCACATCTGTTCCTGCAACGTCCACTGAGACGTAGTAGTCGCGCGTTTCATCTTCGCTAAAGGTGAAATCGCTTAAAACCGGCAAAATCCCTAGGCTGTTGCCCAGTAGATCATCTGTACCTACATCGTAGCTGCCATTCCCATTGGTATCTTCCCAAATGGTAATCAGTGCCGCTGACAGTTCTGCCGATGGCGCATCCCAAGGATCACCGCCACTGATGGCCAGCTGACCTTGATCAATCAACGCCAAGCGCATGCCAACCTCATCGTTTGACAAATTTGCAACGGTAAATTGAATAGAAGAAAAGTTACCGCTCGCAAATGTTTGACCTGGAATCGCGGTTACCCAGTTGGTTTGGGTCGTATTGACCTCGACTTGCAACTTACGGTCGACCTTGAAGGTCACATCAGCGAGAGCGGTTTGTATTACTGAATTCACAGTGTAAGTCATCGAAACTGCGTTCGTGACGTCCTCGTCAGCGTTGGTGCCTAAAGCATACACAGCCTGACCAAACGTCAAGCCATACATGCCTAGAACAACTACGCTTAGTCGTTTGAAATACTGCATTGCATCAATCCTTTATTAGAAAACCCGAAACATCCCCAAACTTTTTGTCCGATATTCATTTCAGACGAACATTGAACGAAACATAGCTACTCTCACCGGGTGCTAACATAGGACTAAAGGCCCAACGTATGCCGGTGTACTGCTGTGCCGACGCGATACCTTCATCACCTTCGTTTAGCACTAACAATTGCGCTGGAGCGGCAAACACCTCACCATCTACAGAGAACGATATTTGTGTTCCAGAACCGAAGGCGGTGCCATCCAGATATTCCGTATGGGTTGGAATCGCATCGGTAATCACTATGGTGCCAGCGTCTACTGTTTGTTCGCCGTGGTTAGTAAATCGGACGGTGTATTGCAATTCGTCACCAGGTATCACGCTGTCCGCGTCCACCATGCGTCGTTGCACCTCACCAGATTCGTTCACAAAGGTTTGTACCTTTTTTATTGTATTGTCTAGCCGAACTTGGGCTTGTGCAGCAGTTGCTGTCAAAACCGCAAAAAGGGCCAACATCAAGGTGATATGAGTCATACCTCACTCCTCATCTAAGCTCGTAAAAGAGCACCTAATGGTCACTACGTTCTCATCGAATCGCAGCATCAAACGTAATCACTATGGTGGGGCTGCCACCTGCAACTACACCTCGGTCAACAACAACGGTGCTTGCACCTGTGTTGTAACCAGAGCCGTCAACGCCGAGCGGTGCAAAATCATCGTCCTCTGCAACGCCGTTTATGCTTAAACTATTTAGTTGGTATTCCAACTCAGCAGGCAGCAGATCACTGATCACCACACCATCTGCGCTACCCGTGCCAGTAACGGCAACATCAATTTGATAGGTAATGACGGTGCCTGGCACCAAGGTTGTGCCGCCAAAGGGATCTAACACCGTGATACTCGACTTAGTCACGTTGATCACAGCGTCGCTGACTTGATAGCGACCCGTGGTCCGCATAAGCAAGTTGCTGGTATCATGAGAAGTGCCAACCACGATATCGCCACCACCATTGCCTAAGCCTGCATAACTAGTGCCCGGTGTGGGCCAACCCGCATCATCAGGGTTATCAACACCGGCTTGGGTAATAATGGTTTCTGAGACAGCGCGTAGTTCTACGTCACCGTTGTCACCCTGACTAAGGCTGACGGGAATGTTCGACACAACATAAACCACCAGACTCTCATCTTCAGCCAAGAGCGGATCACTGGTGCCAGACACGTAAGCTGTGTCTGCGCCAATTTGCAATCCTGGTATGCCGTTGCTTTCAAGGTATAGCTGATCAAGCAGTGGGTCGAATCCACCCTCAACCACATTTGGATTGGCTATGACGCGAAATACCTCTGCGCCATTGCCGTTGTTGGTAACGGTAAACTGCAAGATAATACCGGTATCTGGCGTGGACACAGCCACTGGACCGCCGTTGTTGTCCACTACCACCACGTCGATGAGCTCATCAACCAATGTTTGGACAGTATTGCTGTTCACAGGAGTTTGGGCAGTGCCATTAATCTCGAAGTTAACGCTGGCCGTGTTCTGAATATTGACGCCTGCATCGGTTCCCAAAGCATGGCTGGCTTGGGCGTCAAATAGGCCACCCACAAGCAAGCTAACGAGGACGAATAACCGTCGGTCTAAAACGAAATTTTTACTGGCTATCAATGTCCACTGCCCTTTGGTCTTTTGAAAAATCAAATACTTACCGTTCAGGGCTCATGAGTCTGTTAACTGCATCAAAGTGCCAATTATTCGGCGTTATCCTTGCGCAACAGGCATGAGCGAGCAGACTTCGTGTCTGCGGCGCTATTGGAATGCAGTCAGACGTCTAAAACTGCCAACCGCCGCACACTTTTAGGTCGCGTAGTGACAGTTTTCTGTCATTCGGTCGTAGCAACGACAAAATTAGACAAGCTGCTGGCGTTTGCCAGAAATTTGGCGGGGAAGTGAGGGTGTTATGAGACCATTTCAATATCAAAGTAATCGCTCTCGGGATAGAAGCAAATAGCAGCCCGGCCACTTTGCAACAACGTCAATACTCGCTCTCGCTTTTCAGATATAGGAATGTCACGATGACCGTAATCAGTTCCTTCACGTAAGATAAAAGCATCAATGACACCGGCTAATGCCTGTTTGGACAATTGCTCGTAGGGTATATGGATCACCTCACCACACTACATGTGATGAGGTACACAACTTGGCAGTTCAAAGCAGATGTCATCTTGAGTTTTCCTTGGCTTAGTGCGTTACTGGTCGGATCAGATTAGACTTCTACAATCGTTCCAATAGGACTGGGAACTATGAGTGAACCGGATCACATTTTAATCGTCGAAGACGAGCCTATCACGCGCGAACAACTCGTTTCCTACTTTGAAGACGAAGGCTATCGCGTATCTTCTACAGGTTCGGGCGACGAAGTACAAAAGATCGTCGAAGATACCGACGTGATTTTAGTCTTGCTGGATATAAAACTACCTGGCAAAGATGGCCTCACATTGACCCGAGAAATTCGGGCGCATTTTGACGTAGGCATCATCTTAGTCACCAGCAAGCAAGAACAGATCGACCGTATTTTGGGGTTGGAATCTGGTGCAGACGACTACGTCACTAAACCGTTTGATGCGCGCGAGCTACTGAGCCGATCACGCAACCTCATCCGACGCGTGCAAATTCAGCAAAGCCAGCGCAAGCGCAATCATATGCGTAAGTTTGACGGCTGGAGTTTAGACCTCAACAAGCGAGAGTTGACCTCCCCTGATGGTTTTGCAAGTCAACTGTCTGCTGGTGAATATCAACTGTTGCTTGCCTTCATGGAGCAAGCGGGCGAAGTCATGAACCGAGATCAACTCATGAATCGAATCCGCAACCGCGAATGGTTTCCAGACGATCGCTACATAGATGTATTAGTCGGTCAACTTCGAAAGAAGCTGGGCGAACGCGCCGCAAACGCGAAAATTATTGCGACCATTCACGGTACAGGTTATTTGTTTACTCCAGAAGTGGCTTAAAAATACACCTCTTGGGGTGTTAGCCGGCTTAATTGCGTGGACCAGGTGATATACGAAAGCTCCAGCACCCTGGTTCACAGAGGACGTTGGAATTCAAAAGATGTCGTTTTCAAGAAGCTGAAAACGAGTGCTCGCACGCCAACTTCAGTCGCTCGATATCAACGAGAGTTTGATCTCAATCAATCCCTCACTAGCCCCCACATATGCCAGGCCATCGCCTTCGATGATCAAGAAATGCAAATTGTGTTTGAAGATGATCATGGTGAATCACTGCGAGAATTTGTCTCCAGACATACCCTGAATTTCAACGAGCAACTAGACATCGCCACCGAGCTTGCAAAAGCTCTACAGTCTATTCACGACGAGGATGTGATTCACCGAGATCTCAATCCCGCAAACATCCTCATCATCACCGACGAAGCTGATGGCGGGGCATACACGGTTAAACTGATCGATTTCGGCTTGGCAACGCTGACTTCAAAAGCCTATCCCAGCCAGGAAACCATCAGCCTCACGGGTACATTACCCTATATTTCGCCTGAACAAACCGGCAGGGTGAATCGAATCATCGACTATCGAACAGATCTATATTCGTTAGGAGTCACGCTGTATGAACTATTTGCTGGGCATCCCCCATTTCAGCAACAAGACCCTCTCGAGCTGATTCACGCCCACATCGCAGCCAACCCACCAGCGCTAGATCAAGTCATGCCTAGTGCCCCGGCATGGCTTGTTCAAATGCTGGATAAGCTACTGGCCAAACAACCTGAAAAAAGATACCAAAGTGCTGCCAGCGTATATGACGATTTAGTCAATGCCGCACATTATACAAATGTGGTGCCTTTCCGTCTCGGTAGAACAGATCGCGTCGAGCAAATTGTTACGCCAAAGAAACTCTATGGGCGCCGCGGGTCTCAGCAGCTACTTATAGACCTGCTGGAGCGATGTAAACAAGGGGAGACTTTGTTTGTTTGTATATCAGGCGGGCAAGGCATGGGCAAAACCGCACTATGTGATGAAGTCAAACGTCAATCTAGGCCGCTAAATTTTCTTAGCGCTCGCGTCAACTGCCAGTCTCTTGCACTGATAGACACAGACACACTTTGGATCGAACTCCTCAAACCGATGTTACGGCAACTGCTTTCATTGCCTGAAGCACAAGCTGAAGCAACACTGGCTCGTCTACGGCAAAGTCGGTCTCCGCACATGACCAGCTTGGCCGAGCATATACCCGAGCTTGCCGGGTTGATGGAAATTCCAGCAGCCGAACCCGGTTTGCCTGGTAAAGGCATCAGCGAATTACTGCAATACCTCGCACCTATAGCGTTGCTACCGATCATAGAAAACACCGAGGTTCTGCCACCCGAATGCCTCTCTCGGTTGCTTGAAATCAGCGTCGAACACCGCAATATTCTGGCCTTGTTCACCTGGGAAAACTACGACCCAACTTCATTCATCGAGCCTCGAATCGCGACTAAAACCACCTCTATCGAACTTCACCTGCTAGACAAAGCAGACATACGTGATCTTTTGTCAGACATGTTAAGTCTGTCTGAAGCCAGAGTGCGTGAACTGGCCTCTGAGGTATTTAATAAAACTGACGGTGTGCCGGCACTCGTACATGTGCTCGTCCAAGAATTGCACAGTGCTGGATCTATTCACTACGACCGACAAACTAATAGTTGGAATTGGAATCTAGAGGAAATACGTCGTTACTACTTCAACAGTAATTCTGTTGCCCGCATATCCAGCCTCTTGGACGAGTTGCCCCAGAGTGCGCGTGAACCTCTATGTGCGGGCGCATGCCTGGGCGGGACTTTTGAACTTCACCTAGTTGCAAAAATTACAGATACTGAACAACAACAAATTACCAAACAACTTCGTCCTGCCATCAGCAATGGTCTCATAACCCTGCTGGGCGACGGTCGATACCAGTTTTCCCATCTACGTGTTCGTTCCACACTTTACCAACGCATCCCAGAAAAAGACAAACACCGCTTGCACTGGGCTGCAGCGCAAGCGATGCGCAAGCAGACCCAGCCTGGTCCGCGTTCTATTGATATCGCCGATCATCTAAATGCGGCCACTCATATGGTCGATGCAGACCAACAAACAAGAACACTGGTCGCTCACCAAAATTTATTGGCGGCAAAAGAAGCACTAACGGATGGGAATTTTAGGGGCGCCTACAAGTTTAGCCGGATGGGCTTAGTACTGGTTGATCGTACTGACGAAACCTTGTTCGCTTCGCTGATAGAGAGTGCCGCATTCGCCGCCTTTCTATGTGGTGATTTCCAACAACTAGAGCATATATTAGAACAAGGTCGTGTGGCAGGCACCTCAACTTCAACGTTGTTGGAAACACGAATACGTGCCGCCATGGTACAGAACAATCTGCAAACCGTAGCCACTCTCGCACGCAGTGGCTTGGAAGCAATGTCCACACCACTTTCTAAGCCTCGCAGACTACGCCTTGGTTCAGTCGTGGCAAAGGCGGCTCAACGTTTGCACTTGAACCGATGGGCAACTGATGTAGACCCCTTGCCTCGCCCCTTGAATTCCATAGTAGACCCTCAATACAAGCAAGCCGCAAAACTCGTAGGCTACATGACCCACGTCAACTTTCATTTAGGTCACCCTACCCTCAACAAACAGATATCAAACCTAATCACGCATGCGCCCCGACACGGCTTCAGCGGTGAAGTGGCATTCGCCTACGCATGTGCAGCTTCTACCGCTATCACTCAACGTTTGCCTGGCCAAGCGAAAGCTCTAGCGAACCACGCTCGAGAAATCGCAGATCAATATCCTACCGATGCCTTTTCCGTACGTGCACTGATCATGGTCAATGGCATGGTTGACCCCTGGTTTGGAAACTTTGATCAGACTGTTCGTAATCTGGTGGAAAGTGTACCGCGCGCCATGGCCTTGCATGATTTCGAGTTCGCCGCCGCAGCGGGTTCATTCTACGCGGTGAACGGTTTTCTGCGTGGACTCGAACTCGGTTCATTAAAGAGAACCGCACTAGAACATGTAGAGCACATCAACCGACCCGGACATCTATACGGGTTGAATCTACAAAATTTTGTTTTGCAGATGGTCAGCACTCTACTCGGACAACCCTTAGAAGAATCACCTGTTCACGAACAAGCCAGGACCATCGAAAATCAAAAGGATCAGGTAACACAGGCCTGTGTCTATACCTTAAGACTTTACTACGCAGTGTTGTTTAACGACTACAATGGCGCACTCAACGTAGCGACCTTGGCCCATGAGCATCAGACAGCTACGCGCGCCACCCCACTGTACATGTTGTACATCATGTGTCGGCACTTGGTTTTGGCGCGCAACAGTACGCGCAAGTCAGGTGAACTGAAACGCGGCATTCGCGAACTACAACATTTCGTCAATTTGGGTACCAGTTTCGCCGAACCTAAACTTCATATCTTGAAGGCAGAAGCTGCATATCAGAGCGATAAATTCAATCTCGCCTTAGAACATTGGGAACGTGCCGCCGATTGCGCGAGAAAAAATGGCATTGCCAATGATGAGGCACTGGCCTATGAACTCGCG
>QIGT01000519.1 GCA_003230835.1 Gammaproteobacteria bacterium | reverse complement strand
TGGCCTTCACTTTCGGTTGACGGGCATGTTCTTTAAAAGAGTTTGGAATGCTGCCGAGATTTCAATTGTGGACTTTGAATCGACCGCCTGCTGGAGTTGGTAGATTGTTGTGCGTTGTTGGGCTTGAACACTTGGCGGTAAAGTCGAGTTGTCAAGTTTTGCTGAGGCCGAGTGTTTTAACATGGCTGAAAAACAGATGCTGGTGAGTACTGCTTGATCGATGGCATCTTGTTTGATGGTATCTTGGTAGCGCAAGTATCCTTCTTCTCCCAACCAAACAAGCGTAGCGAAACAGGCTTGATAACGAAAACTATGAACCCCATATTCGTCTCCATCATCTGCACCACTAATGTCTGCTGCATAAATGGTTACGGGGCGTGGGAAGACTGAAAATAGACTAACCAGTATTTTCGCTGCATCAGTATAAAACTCATCGATGTGCAGATCAGACATTATTGTCGATAGTGTGCAAGAAAGCGTTCGATGCGACTGATGGCATCTACCAACTCTTCTTCGTGGGGTAGAAATACGATGCGAAAGTGATCGTGTTCAGGCCAACTAAAGCCTGTACCTTGGACTACCAGTACCTTTTCTTTGGTTAACAGGTCAAGTACGAATTTTTCGTCATTTTTAATATTGAACTTCTTGCTGTCGAGCTTGGGAAATAAATACAAGGCGCCCATAGGTTTTACGCAACTGATGCCATCAATGTCATTGAGCATGCGCCACGCAACGTCGCGCTGTTCATACAAACGTCCGCCAGGGCATGTGAGTTCATTGATACTCTGATACCCGCCTAGTGCTGTTTGAATGGCATGTTGTGTGGGAACGTTTGAGCACAAGCGCATGGACGCCAGTATATTTAGACCTTCGATGTAGTCTTGTGCCCTTTGTTTGGCTCCGCTGACGATGAGCCAACCGGTTCGAAATCCTGCCACCCGATAGGATTTCGACAAACCACTTAGCGTAAGAATTAACAAGTCATCAGCCAGGCAAGCGATGGGGATATATTGCGCCTGGTCGTATAGTATTTTGTCGTAAATTTCATCTGCCAGTACCACCAAATCAAATTCTCGAGCAATGGCAATAAGTGATTCGAGCATCGCCCTTTCATAGACAGCGCCAGTAGGATTGTTTGGGTTGATGACCACCAAGGCTTTAGTCTTTGGGGTGATCTTGGCACGTATGTCGGCTAGGTCAGGCTGCCAACCAGAACCTTCATCGCAGATATAGTGGATGGGCTTGGCGCCGGATAGGTTTGCGGCTGCACTCCAAAGCGGAAAGTCAGGTGCGGGGATCAAGACTTCATCGCCATCATTGATGAGACCTTGCATGGCCATGACCACCAATTCGGATACCCCGTTACCAATGTAAATATCATCAACTTCCACGCCTGCAATACCAATTTGCTGCGCGTATTGCATGACCGCTTTGCGAGCTGAATAAATACCTTTGGAGTCGCAATAGCCTTGCGAAGCAGGAATGTTGTGAATAACATCGCGCAGTATTTCCTCTGGTGCTTCAAACCCCCAAGGTGCCGGGTTGCCTATATTGAGCTTGAGGATTTTGTGTCCCTCTTCCTCTAAACGATTGGCTTGTAGTAGCACCGGTCCACGGATGTCGTAGCAAACCTCGTCTAGTTTTGCTGATTTTCTAATCAGGCGTCGTGGCTGCGACGCTATTTGGGTAACTATATCTGAGCGGCTCATTTCTTATTCCTGTGGCAAGTGCTCTTTGCATGCGAGGGTTTGTATCATAACATCGATACAAATAGCGTAGTTGAGGAGTGGAATGGTGTCAGAAAATGGTGAAAAGATGGAAAAAACAGCGGATGAATGGCGAGATAAACTGTCAGCCAATGATTTTGAGATCACCCGCAATGCCGGGACTGAACCCGCATTCACGGGTATTTATTGCGATACCAAAACGCCGGGCGTGTACAACTGTAAGTGTTGCGATGCTGCTTTGTTCGACTCCCAGTCCAAATACGACTCACGCAGTGGCTGGCCTAGTTTCTACGCTCCCATCAATGAAGAGTGCGTAGTCACCCAGGAGGATTCGAGTTTAGGAATGCGACGGGTAGAGGTGAACTGCGCCAAGTGTGATGCCCACCTAGGGCATGTTTTTCCAGATGGGCCAGAGCCTACAGGTTTACGCTTTTGCATGAACTCTGCCTCTCTGTCCCTCGACGCAGCAGAATAGATCGATAAGGTATCAAGTATGAATCCAGCAGAAATTGCCAGTGCTAACCCAGACAAGACCGCTTACACCATCGCGGAGAGCGGACAGGTGGTTAGTTATCTCGAATTGGAAGAAGCGGCTAACCAAGGGGCGCATTTATTCCGCAAGCTGGGGTTAAAGCGTGGTGACCACATCGCCATATTGCTGGAGAATCATCCGCGCTTTTTTCAAATTTGCTTTGCTGCCCAGCGTAGCGGTTTGTACTACACAGCAATAAGCTGGCGCCTGCAATCTGCAGAAGTTGACTACATTGTTAATAATTGTGAAGCCCAAGTGTTTATCACCTCTATCAATCGAAAAGATGTAGTGGAAACGCTGGTTCACAGTTTGCCTGGGGTGAAGTATCGTTTCATGATAGATGGTGTTGTTGATGAGTTTGAAAGTTGGGAAGACGCGATTGGTGATCAGCCCAAGGAGCCGATAGCAGATCAAAGCGAAGGCGCGCCCATGTTGTACTCGTCTGGCACAACCGGCTATCCAAAGGGTATTAAACGGCCGCTACCCGAAGAGCCCTATGGTGAGGTTGATGCCATGCCGGTGCTCACAATGTTGTACGGCGCGACTCCTGACTCCATCTACCTGTCTCCAGCCCCGTTGTATCATGCGGCACCCTTGGGGTTCACTATGTCGAGCTTGCGATCCGGCATCGCCGTCGTGGTGATGCAACACTTCGAAGCAGAATTTGCACTGCAATGTTTGGAGCAATATCAAATTACCCATAGCCAATGGGTACCGACGATGTTTGTTCGAATGTTAAAGCTCCCCCCCGAAGTGCGGCTTAAGTATGATGTGTCGTCGCTACAGTGCGCCATTCACGCAGCAGCACCGTGTCCGGTGCCAATTAAGGAGCAGATGATTGAATGGTGGGGTCCCATCATCCATGAGTACTATGCCGGAACGGAAGGTAATGGCTTTATTCAGTTGAACTCTGAAGAATGGTTGGCACACAAGGGTTCTGTCGGCAGACCGCTAAACTGCGAACTGCATATATGTAATGATCAGGGTGAAGACGTTGCTGTCGGTGAATCTGGGACTATCTATATGGGTGGTGGTGGTGTTTTTGAATACCACAAAGACCCTGAAAAAACTGGTGATTCTAGGCACCCTCAGGGTTGGTCCACCTTAGGCGATGTCGGTTACATGGACGAGGATGGCTATTTGTTCCTGACAGACCGCAAACATTTCATGATTATTTCAGGTGGCGTAAATATATATCCCCAAGAAGCGGAAAATGCGCTGATCACTCATGACAAAGTAATAGACGTTGCTGTATTCGGTATCCCGAATGAGGAATTTGGAGAAGAGGTCAAAGCAGTTGTGCAATTACAACTTGGCGTCGAGCCTAGTGCAATGTTAGAAATAGAATTGATGGACTACTGTAGAGATCAGCTATCGCACATGAAATGTCCCCGAAGCATTGATTTTCGCGAGGAACTACCAAGGCATCCCACGGGTAAGCTATATAAGCGATTGCTGAAAGACGAATATTGGGCGGCGGCTAAAGTTTCTAAATAGGCAGTCCTATCTATCTTTGCAGTAAGTTGGCAGGTGAAAATTGGTCAGTGAGTATGCGAGCGTCTTGTTGCCAATCGGGATTGCGATTTCTCGTTCTTACAAGTGTTTTGGCGTAGCCAGTAATGGGTATAGCGTAAGGTTTTAGCATGGCCTTTATCTGTTTAGCCCTGGATAGAATGGTTTCATCATCGACGCTAACTACCGGGGCAATGACCACGCGATTGGCACTTTGCGCAACTCGAAAATTAAAAAAGGAGCCGTAGACCGAAGCGTAGGTAGCTGATTCGTGGTGGTAAAGTTCGCTTATGGCAAAGGTGTTGGCCACTAATACACCACGCTTGCTGAGCAATGACTGGATCTCTTGCAGAAACTCTTGGGTCATCAGATGCTCTGGAATGTATTCGCCATTGAATGCGTCCAAAATGATGATGTCGTATTTTCTAAGTGCGCGTTGTGCTCTTTTAGTCCACACCCGTGCATCTTGGATGTGTACTGTGAATTGGGCTGAAGTGTTCAGACCGAAATATTTTTTAGCTACCTCTACCACCGCTGGGTCAATTTCCACAGCATCTATGTGCGCAGTTGGAAACAACTCATGAAAGGCTATGGGGATAGTGCCTCCACCCAGCCCTATGACCAGTACCGATTCAGGGTTGGGTGTGAATAACAAGCTAGCCATAGACATGCGTGTATAGGAGAAGACCATGCGCTTAGGGTGTTTGGTATTGATGCAGCTTTGATTGCGTTGATTCTTGCGGATGTTGAACTGCAAGCAAATATCGCTGCCTATCTGCTTAACTATAAGCCGACTATGTAGCGAACGCTGTTCGTGCAGAATTTTTTCGGACCATGCATTCGCTGACAAAAGTGTAAGCAAACACAAGCCCAAACAGAACATAGGCTTAATATGCATCTGTCTAGATTTAGTTTTTGTTGGCTGCAATGTGCTGTTTCTCGAAATATCGATGGCTAAGGGTTGCGATTACAAACATGACAACCAACGTCCCAGAAAGCAATGCCAATATTTCATTTACTTCTAACCACAATACCAAATAGAAAGAGGTGGCCAGTGTGCCGAGGGCACTACCTAACGTAGAAGCGAAATACAGACGGCCCGCCACCTGTCCGGAATGTTCAACGCTGCGCACCAACAATCTTACAGAGTAGGGTGAGATCATGCCAAGAATAATGGTGGGAATCATGAACAGAAAACTAGCCGCCAGTAACGAGCCGTAGCGTGGGTCTTCTACTCGATCAAATATCCACAACATGGCAGGTTCGGCAAATAAAACCAAGGGATAGAGGAGAATTGCGCTGAGCAAAAATATAAACCCAAACCGTTGTGCATTTGGCTTGCTTACTGAGAGCTTGCCACCTATGAGGTATCCTATTGCTAACGAGAACATGAACACAGAAATGATACTGCCCCAGACATGAATGCTACTGCCAAAGTAGGGTGCCATTACCCTGCCGCCTAAGAGTTCAAAAGACATGATGACAAAACCGCCTGTGAAGGCGAGGCCGTAAATTATGGGTGTCACTATTGCGGTCTATTTATTGCGCGGTTCAACATCTTGGGTCGGTGCGCCGGAATCTTTCCAGCCCCGAAACCCTTCGCCGATATGGCACGTGTTTTCCAGTCCCATGTCGTTAACAGTCTTGGTGGTTAAGGCCGAACGCCAGCCACTCTGACAATAAAAAACGAATCGCTTACCGCTGGCAAAAATATCTTTGTGATAGGGGGAAGTGGGGTCGATCCAAAATTCAATCATTCCGCGCGGAGCATGAAAAGCGCCAGGTACTTTTCCTTCTCGTTCCAATTCTCGTGGGTCGCGGAGATCTACAAATACAGTTTCTTCATCCTCCAGCAGCGCGAGCGCCTCATCGTTAGATAACGTGTCGATTTCTTTCAAGGCTGTCTCTATGAGGTCTTTATGGGTCACTTTCATCATACAGCGGGTCCTTAGGTTTGGGTAGATGGCAAAAGGTGACGTGTAAGGTCAAATGCCTACGCCTGGTTGGAATTCGTTTCTATAATTAAAATGTATAGATATAGTTAAAACGTATAAATATCAATATGTTACAAGTTTTTTATAAATTGGCATCATATTTGAATGACCTTCTGGGCAATGGGTATCTACACGGTAAATTGAGAGACAAGGAAATGAAAGATCAAATGCGATACTACAGTGGCCAATTTGCCGTTACTCCAGACTTGTTACATGTGACCCTTGGTCAAAGCGAAATCGTTGATGAAATGGTCAGACGCGGCGAGCAGGAAACCCTGAATGATCTCTGTCTCGCCGTTGCCGTCGTGGCAGACGCCATCGGTTGCGCGCAAGCCCTTACTGTCGGCTAACGCCCCTTCCAATTAGGTGCACGCTTCTCAGCGAACGCCATAGGACCCTCTACGAAGTCTTCGCTTTTCGCCATGGCTGTTACCGATTCATACTTAGCCTGCATGGATTCTTGCAACGAAGCGGAATCTAAGCTGCGGTACACGACATCTTTGCTGGCTCGAATAGAAAGTGGCGAACAAGCCTTAATTTGATTAGCCCACTCTACTGCGGTTGCCATGAGCTCTTCATGGGGTACAACCTGATTAACGAAACCTAAGCGCTCTCCTTCTTCGGCGCCAACATGACGGCCAGTCAAGATCATACCTAATGCGCGTTTTGAGCCGATTTGTCGCGGTAATCTATTCAGACCGCCAGCTAAGGCTGCCAATCCTACCTTGGGTTCTGGTAGGGCAAAAAGTGCCTTTTCAGAGGCGATGATGAGATCGCAAGCTAAGGCGATTTCGAAGCCGCCGCCCATGGAGACGCCATTTACTGCGGCGATAACTGGTTTGGTGAGATCGAACCGCGAGGTTAAGCCGCCAAAGCCCCTAGGCATGGGGATACGTTCACCACCTTCCGCATGATGGCGAAGGTCATTGCCTGCACTGAAAGCGCGTCCTTCGCCAGTGATGATGGCCACCCACATGTCATCGTCTGCGGCGAAATCGTCGAACACCTCACCCAGTTCCGCATTGGCCAATGAATGTAATGCGTTTAGCCGGTCTGGTCGGTTCATGCGTACGGTCATGATGTGGTCAGTTTTTTCAACTAGACAATATTCGGTCATTCCTTTAGTCCTCGATAAATGTTCGATAACACTGTAGCGCGCCGATCACAAATGTGCATGTTGATTAAAATTGAGTATCACCGGTGCTGGTGACAATATGAATTCGGTGAGGCTGCAATTGTTGAAGTGGTAGTTTACCCATTTGGTCGGGCTGTCTTCTAAGAAATGAGCAATCGCGACAGCCAAGGCGACCCCATGGCTGACGACCAATATGGTTTCCCCAGTGGAATGCTGCGCATCTATATCGTAAAAAGCGGCGGTCACCCGTTGGCTCACTTGGTAGAGACTTTCGCCGCCAGGAGGCGCGAACATTTCATCGGCAGTGAGTTGCGCAATCAATTGATGGTCAGATTCCAGAGCCTTAAATGACATGCCCTCCCAGTCGCCGATGGACATCTCGGCCAAGCCTTCATGGGTATCAACCTCTAGACCAAAAGCGCGAGCCGTGAAGGCTGCGGTGTTTTGGCAACGCAATAGAGGACTTGCGTAAATTGCACTGAGTTGCGGATTGTGAACATGCAAGTGTTTAGCTGTACGCTTCGCTTGGCGGCGCCCTCGCCAGTTAAGTGGGCTATCAGTGGAGCCATGCCATTGAGCCTGTACGTTTGCCTTTATCTGGCCATGACGCAGCAGTAGGAATCGTGCCCCCACTCAACTAACCCCACCGCTAACGCCACTGTTAGCTCCATTGTTAGCTCCATCCTTTAGCTCCATCGCTCCGCAATCATCGCTCCAATTAAGTCGCCTTCGACATTTACCGCTGTGCGGAAGGTATCTAAGGGACGTTCGATAAGCAATAGAAGGGCGATGCCCTCTAGCGGAATTCCGACTGCGAGCATCACGACCTGCAATCCAGCCATGGATGCAGAGGGAATGCCTGGTGCTCCAGCCGATGCGAGCATGGTCACTAGGAAGACGATTACAATGGACATTGTGTCTAAAGGTATGCCAAACATGTAGGCTAAAAAGATGATCGCCATACCTTCGAACAGAGCGGTTCCATCCATATTCACCGTCGCACCTAGCGGCAACACAAAGGCTGCTTTATTACGACTGACCCCCAGTTTGTGTTCGGCTGCGGCCATGGAAAGCGGCAAGGTAGCCGCGCTAGAGGAGGTTAAGAAAGCAGTGATGAGTGGTTGAGAGGCTGCACGAAAGAAGGTGATAGGGTTGGTTTTGGTCAGCAACCATCCAATTAACGGCAGAATGATGAAGCCATGTAGTGCCGTTGCGCCAAGCACCACCAATGCAAAGTGCCCCAGGGAGACCATGGTTTGCAACTCAATTTTTTCGGTCAGTTGGTAGGTAATGGCAAACAACCCTACGGGCAATGTCAGCAACACCCAGTTGGCGCACTGATAGATTACCTGCGTCACTTGATCGAGTAGATCGGGCCAAGGTGAATCTTTAGGTAACACCCAAGCAGCGGCCAAACCGAACAATATTGCAAAGGTTAAGATACCCAATATGTTGAGCTCGGCCAGTGCCGCAAATGGATTGGCCAGCATTTTGCTAAGCAAGTTGCCTATTACTTGATCAATAGTGCCGCCTTTCAGGTCTATGAACTGCGCGCTGTTTGCAGCGGCATTTGGG
>QIGT01000300.1 GCA_003230835.1 Gammaproteobacteria bacterium | reverse complement strand
GCTCAGGGTATCGATCAGGGAAGTCAACATGAGGTGGTAACATTTCAACAAATCGGGCCCGTGGACACCAGCGAGCCATTTGATTGTGCAAAAAATCTGGGCCTAGGAATGGCGAATTCAGACAGGCAAGAACGGTACCACCAGGTTTCGTAAACTCAGCTATTCGCTTGAGAATTTGAGAATAGGATTTTTCTGCGACGAAACTGCCCTTTTGATTGGTGGGAGGATCGATGATCACAATATCATAGGGACCTAACTGGCGAACTTTCCACCACGACTTAAACAGATTGTGCGGTAACATACGCACCTTACGAAGATCATGCTGATTGAGTAAGTGGTTGCGATTACCCACTTCTAGCGAAGGCTTGCTCATATCATTATTCACCACCATGCGCGCACCATGCTCAATCGCAGATACTGAAAAAGCACAGGTATAAGCAAATAGATTAAGTACTGTGGCGTCTGGCATTTTGTCAATCAACCAGTTGCGCACATGGGCCATATCTAAAAACAAACCCACGTTTTGGTTTCGCTTAGGCGCAATGAGGTACTGTAGCCCACCCTCAAGTACAACATGTTCATCTGGCACTTCCCCGAACCACACTTGGGTTTGCGTGCGACGTCCATCGCGGAACTGCACAACACTACCTTGCACTGCCTTGTTTTGCTCCAGCAAAGCTTGATGAAGCTTTTCTAGAAACGACTTGTTCACCTCGCCATACACTGCAATGTGTAAAAACGGCGGAAACCAATTCACCACAATATTTTCGTAGCCCGGGTAAAAGTGACCACGCCCGTGAAATAGGCGCCGCGCCTGCGCTTGGTCTTGTTGCCACTTTTCCGCACAGAGATCGATGATTTCTTGCATCACGAATACTGAGTTGCGACGCGGTACAACAATCGATCTTCATAACCGGCCACAATCTCAACCAACCCGTTTAAGTGTGCTTCAAGCACTTCATCAGCCAGATCAATGAGCAAGGGACGACCATCCAGACTGAGCAATTTAGTTCGAGAACCCACAATACAAACGTCCTGCGGCCACTTCAAACGGGAGAGAAATCGTGCGGATATTTGCTGATTACCTCGACCAAAGAGAAACCCTTGTTTGCGCGTAAAACTGACCAACAAGAGGATATTACCCGACAACGCTTCAAGTTCTGCAGCGGTTACATCCAACTGAATCTGACCATTCCCATGCAGCACATCGACGCCGCGTAACGTACCTTGCACACCTAAAGTGCGCTTTAATTCTAGAACGGTACCACCTGGCCCCAGCACTAGAATTTGATCAGCTTTGGCACCCACCACATGATCAAGTACCTCTGCGCAAATCTCACCTATGGCAAGCGCCTCATTTTCCCTACCAGACTCCTTAGTGTGCTGGATAAATCCCCCCGCTTGCGGCACAACAAGCTCACCATAAGATTTAACTCTAATTTCAACCGCTGTAGACTGTGTCTCATCGTAATCTTTAACTTGTCGATGCATGGTCGAGACCAAACCGCCCTGCACAATGGCATCTACAACCTGGGCAGCAGCGCGTGGCGTTACCGCAAACACGCCGCTGTGCATTTTAACGCCTGCTGGCACACCTAACACCACACATCCATCTGCAGCTTTGAGTACATCTCTTGCTGTGCCATCACCGCCAACAAAAACAATGCAATCCACATGGATATTTTTTAATTGCTGCACTGCCTCAGTGGTCTCTCGTCCATCTGCATAGCCCTTTGGCTGAGCAACCACAGTGCAGTTCATTTGGGCGGTAAGACAAGACGCGCCCATATCCCCACCAAACGTATACCAATGCAGTTGATCGGCAAGTTCAGCAGACAACGACGCAACGAATTTTCGACCGCGATCTAACGCCGCAGGCACCCCCCCTTTGGCCCTAGCCTGTTGCTGTAGATGCAGTGAATCACTCCCTTTGAGGGCCACTGTGCCACCAAGGCCTGCGACCGGGTTAACAATAAAACCAATGCGAAAGGCTTTCACGATGAGTGACGAACATAGCTAACCACAGTGTCTGCAATGGCCAGAGATGCGGTCAGCCCAGGGGATTCGATACCCAACAAATCAATTTGTCCAGCAACACCATGTTGCTGCGGACCATTGATCACAAAATCTTGGAAACCAGCCCCAGCGGGCGCCAACTTAGGCCTTATGCCGGTATAGCTGGGATGCAGGCGCTGGGGATCCACTTTGGGGTAGTAGCTGGATATCGCCGCCACAAAATCGTTGAAGTGGCTTGCATCGAAACTGTAGTCGACCTTGTCTATCCAACGAACATCCGGCCCAAATTTGACTTGGCCTGCCAGGTCTAAGGTGACGTGTACGCCTAAACCCCCTTCTTGCGCCATGGGATACACCAACCGTGAAAAGGGCTGTTTGCCAGAGTACGCATAGTAGTGACCCTTGGCGAAATGAGCGGTATAAGACAGCTTATCTTGGACCGCCAACGCAGGTGCACTCAATCCTGCGCAGTTAATGACCCAATCGGCAGCTATAGAAATATCCGCAGTATGTACCACCGGCTTGGCACCAGGCTCTACAGACGCAACCGACGACTGCAGCGCGAGCATGCCGCCATGTTTCTCCAGCTCGCCCTGTAAACTCAGCATAAATGCATGAGAATCAATCACACCGGTAGAAGGAGACAGTACCGCACCCACCGTATTCAGATCTGGCTCAAGCTCTAATACCTGCTCCTTTTCCAACCACACCAGATCGTCCACACCATTCTCCATAGCCTTGGTGAGATATCCACGTACCGGAACTATCTGATCTTCATGTGCAGCGACGATAATCTTCCCACAGCGCTGATAGCCAATGCGGTACTGCTCGCAGTATTCATACAACTGCTGTTTACCTTGTACACACAACTGTGCCTTTAAACTATTCTTTGGGTAGTAGATACCCGCATGTATAACTTCAGAATTGCGCGAACTTGTTTCACTGCCGATAAGATCGTGTCGCTCCAACACGACAACTTCATGGCCCCGCATTGCCAAACGTGACGCGACGGCCAAGCCAATGACCCCTGCGCCAATAACAATGCACTCTACGTGGTCCATTGAATGAGTCCTCTTTGTAAGATCCTGGCTCTAGAGTCCGTACTGGAACGTAACCAAGCTTGTGTTAAGAAGCGCTGTGACTGGATTGCCTTAGTGAACTGTGAAGTGTTCGCTGCTAGATTATCCGCACTAGGTGTGAATTTTAGCCCCGCGCTTTGGCAAAACAAAGACTCCAACGCCTGTACTGCCAATTCAAACTTGTAGAATATCTGTTGCGCCGCATCGGTGCGTGGCGGCGGCGAGTATGGATAGCCGAAATCTACCTTCTCTCGCCTGGCCTTACCGGCAATACACCAATGAGCCGCTTCATGCAGTGCGCTGGCAGCGTGGTCTTCTCTATAAAATAGACAGGCGGGACGAGTTGCACTTGCCGGTACGTATAGTGGTTCCGCCGCCCCACCAACCAAATTGGTGGCCTCGAACTCAGCGAAACAAGCGTTAAAACAATCGGCAATTGCTCGATGGTCTAGTTTCACCACGTATCAGTCTTTGCGCCATCGCAGTAGTGTTGCGTAGTAAGAGGGAGAAAGCAGACCCTTTCCTGCTAATAAGTGGTCTAAGTACTGCGCACTGGGTTCTAGTCCGTCCTGTAGCAAGGCGCTGTTTGCAAAGTAGGTCCACGCCCAGAGGAGACCCATACTGGTTTCAACCCGTAGTGCATCTCTGCCATAGTTCCAGGGCGCTTTTTCAAAAGGATCCATCTTCAGAATTTCGGTATTTTTCAACAGCGGATATACAATACCCTCAACCACACTGCCGAACTGATATTCAATATTGGCATGGCCCACACCAGGATGATCGGCGCTGGCCTTATTGAATCGCAAGCAATAGTTGTTGAGCCTCGCAGCCACCGGCTCATCTATTGATAAGCCACGCTGGCGAACACGCGCAATATTCATGTTCGAACCATAAGCGAAATAGTGACTCACAGCACGGGTCATGCCTTTTTACGAATCCAATATTCTAGCGGCGCATGAGAGGTCTGCGCTTGCAATAGTTCATGCCCAATGAAACGACAATAGTTAACCAAGTCTCGATGGGTCGATGGGTCTGTAGCAGTGATGTAGAGTACCTCCCCCGGCTTCATTTCACGCACTCTGTTACGCACCAACATTAAAGGTTCTGGACACATCAAACCTTGTGCATCTAATTGTGAATCACTGTGCAATGGGTACTGCTCCGATTAAGGGCGCATGGTAAGACAGATATCAACTAAAGTGGAGTTCACCTGGCCCCTTGACAGAAATTAGCAGGCTCACCACACTCGAACTGAACTCAATTATAGCGGTCCAATCCCACAGATCGCATATCCAAAGGGAGGAGCTTAGAGCTCTATTAAAATGCCAACCACGTTAGCCCTCTCTGTAGGGAAAAAATACCTGTCATGTTTTGCCCTACCTGTGCTGGTTTTGTTTGCGAGTCCCGCCTTTGCGCAAGCCGCTTCGCCAGCAGACAACTTGTCCTTCCTGGAACAGCAAATTCATCGCGGCGAAGCCGAACACGCGGTTCGATCTCTAGAGACTATATTGAGCCAAATCGAGGCCATAAATCACCGTTATCACCCAGACCTCGTCGTGCCCCTGACCCTCATCGGCGAAGCCGCAATGGTGCAAGGAGAACCCGCAGAAGCACTCCAGCATTTTTCCCGCGCTCGCCACATTGCGCGCGTCAGCCATGGACTTTTTGATCAACGCCAAATTGCTATCCTCTATCGTGAGGCGGATGCACTACGGCAGGTAGGTAAGCTAGAAGACACGAGAAATCGTGAGGAACAAGCTTATGAAGTAGCAAGAAAGGCGTTCCCTGGTGCTGACCCAAGGTTACTTCCAGCACTCGATCGCTTGGCAACATTTTACCTGTCTACCTACAACTATCTTCCCGCACGCAGCATTTACAATCGAGCTTTAGCCCTACACGAAATTAATAACACCGCTCTCACCCCACAAGCCGTACCCGTTTTGTTGGGCATCGCTCTCTCCCACCGCTTAGAGCGCTTTCCTCCCATCTATATGCGGAATTCTGATGACAACCGATTAGAAGGTCCAACACCAGGGCTGACTAACAGCGATCTGGATGCCTTACATTTAAGCTTCAATAGCTTTCCTGCAGGTGAACGAGCACTTCAGCGGGTCGTCGAAATTCGCCAAAATGAAGAACCAACTGACCCGATAGCTATACGTAAGGCGATACTCGGACTGGCGGATTGGCATTTGATGTTTGGTCGGGCCAACACCGCCAATACACTATACGGTCACATCTACGAAGAAATGGTTGCTACAGACCAAGACCCGAATTCGCTGTTCGGTGCACCGAGAATGATCTACCTACCACGCCCACAAAACCCTAAAGCACCGCCTGTAAATCAGCGTGACAATCAAACAACAGGACACGTCAAAGTTCAGTTTACGGTCAACCCTAGTGGCCGCATTCGTAAACTGACAACGGTCGATTCTGAGCCAAGAAAATTAATGGATTTTCGAGTGCGCCGCAGTATGCGTCTGGCGGTATTCCGACCAAAACTGGAGGCCGGCATTGCCACCACGGCAGTAGGCGAGACCTACACCTATGAATTCCCGTATTATCCTCGGCTTGGCGATCTTGCGCCGCTTGAAACGCAATCTTCAGACGACCCAGCGCCAGCAAATACGAACGCAGACACTAACCCCGACCCCGTAGAGACAACTGTAATGGAAGCAACCGAAGATGTCTGATTCTATACAGCGCTTGTTCAGTTTTGTTGCAGTAGCGTGGGATGCGGGAAAAACCAGCCGGTGACAGCCATGTTTCAAAGAATATTCTACGTGTGTGTAAGCGTACTGTTGTTTGCAGCTTGCGCCCCTATCACCCCACTACCCGGTAGTAGCGGTCCATCCATACCCTTGCCGTCTTCAGGCGGATCTCCCGCCGGTGGACTACCCAGTGGAGGGCTGCCTGGTGGCAACATCCCCGCGCCTAGCCCGAGTGGTCCTTCTGGAGGGAGTTCACCCGGCGGACAATCTGGCTCCCCTCCTGGCGGCCAAAGTGGCAGTGGCGAGGGTCAACCTTCCAGTTCCGGTCCTCCTCCAGGTGGCGGCGGAGGCATTCCAGGCTCTCCCGGCGGCGGTAGCCCCAGTGGCACAGGAGAAGGCGGCACTGGAGAAGGTGGAGAAAAAGAAACTGCACCCAGTTGGGAGGATGTTGAGGGTAGTGGTGACTCTGACGATTGGCAAACCAGCAATGAGTTACCCGGCGGCTCACCAGGAGAGGGCTCTCAAGGAGAGGGAGAGAATTCTCAGGCTGGCGACCCGTCACAAGGTCAGCCAGGCGAAGGCAATGGCGACAATTCTGCATCAGGTTCAAGTGGAGACGACGAGCTAGACGGCGCCTTACAGGACTTTGATGGTGAAATACTAGCCGAGCGCGAGATTATCAGGTCGAGCTCTGGCGCCGGCGGATCGATAGAATTACCCACTGATGAAGGCACGGGTTCTTCAGGTTCCAGTGATGGCGGCGTGGTGTCCAGCGGTCAATTACCTCGCCGGGCTATACCTCCTACACCGGCGCCCCCACGTCGCGGCGCCGAAGGCATACCAGACAATCTTCCCGACGCTAAAGACGACGACATCATCGCCCGGCAGCTACGAGAAGCGGCGCTGCAAGAATTAGATCCAGAGTTACAAGAAAAACTCTGGCAAGAATATCGCAAGTATAAGAAAGGCTAGAGGGAGTTCGAACGCGTGAACGGATTGTATCGCTGGTTAGTATTGCTGCCTATCCTGTCAGGACTATTGAGTGGCTGCGTTACGCAGACCGTCAGAGTTGTCGACATGACGCCACCGAAACAGTCAGACATCCACCTAGAAGAATCTGAATTGCTTGATGTTGGTGTGGCTATTTTTGATGCAAATGTACCTGACGACTACGATGAACGCATCGAACAGGTAGTGATGCCAGAGGTTCGCAGAGCCGAAAGCCAGTACGTACCCTACTTCGCAAAAAACCTCCTACAGTCAACCGGGAATTGGGGTGCAGTTCGAGTCATTCCTCGACCAACCCATGCGGTAGATGTTGTCGTCACCGGCAAAATACTCAACTCAAACGGCGAGAGTATGGGGATCGAAGTGACCGTAACTGACGCCACTGGAGACATTTGGTTATCTCGCGAGTATTCTGCCTTAGCCAGTAAATACTCCTACGAACCATCGATGCCCGCCAGCATCGATGCTTTCCAGGCCATCTATAAAGAACTTGCTGACGACATGCTGGCGCACCGAGAAACGCTCTCGAAGGAAGATGTGACAAGAATTCGCAGCGTGGCAGAGATGAAATTCGCACGCGAGTTTTCTACCGAAGCTTTCGCCAATCACGTTACGCAAACGAGCGAAGGTATATTTGAAATCAGTCGGCTGCCTGCGCAGGACGATCCGATGTTGGAACGAGTTCGACGCATCCGCGAGCGCGAGTACTTGTTCATTGACACCTTGGATGAGCACTACACCAATTTCTATCGACAAATGTTCCCGTCCTATCAAAATTGGCGTCGCGCTAGTTACGAAGAGGCGATTGTATTTAATCAACTAAAAGCACAAGCCAAGTCACGCATGCTCAGCGGGACCCTAGCGATTGTAGGTGGGGTAGCCTCTATCTATCAAAGCGATAATGCCTTTGTTGATGCCAGTGGTTTGGTTGGCGTAGTGGCTGGAGCCACGCTAATTACAAGTGCAATCGGAAAGCGTCATGAGGCTGAACAACAAGCTGAGCGACTTCGCGAATTGGGTTCGGCTGCCGAAGCTGAATTGGTACCCACCACTATAGAGTTAGAAAACCAGACCATGCGATTGCAGGGTAGCGTTGACCAACAATATGCCCAACTACGACGCATTTTACGGCGCGTATTTTTCGAAGACTTAGGGCTGGAACCTCCCGTTGAAAGCAAAACCACCCCACATGAGTGATTCTGACAACAATATCATTGCGCCCCAATCTGTCCCTCTATCTCACTTACAAGCGCAGCAACATACACACAAGAAGAAATTTGATCGACGCTATGTCGCCGTGTTCGTGGTTGCGTCGACTGTTATTGCAATCGCCTTTTTATGGGCCCCGACAACCTCTGAGACCGCCCTCCAAGCCACCTTACCTTCTACTATACTTGCAAAATCAGGTTCTGTAGATTCGTCAGCTTCAACTGATCTGCCAACCGACACAAATTCCAACATCAGTAATGACAACCGCCTCGCGCCTTTCGCAGCCACCCAGAGAAAGCGTGCGCGCGAACTCGCACAAGCCTCGTTATCTGGTTTTGTTGAACAGCAAATACGTCTAGAAGATTCGATGGCGGTGCAACAATGGGGTGAACAAACCCTACAAAATGCTATGGGCTTGGCCAAAACTGGCGACCAGGCCTTCTTGGTCGAAGACTTCCCGACTGCATTGGCTGCTTATGATGAGGCACAACAACAACTAACCTTATTGATTCAACGTGGCAATGAGCTCTTCGAAGAACACCTTAATGCAGCAAATTTATCCATCGACGAGCTAGACCCGCACTCTGCCAAAGA
>QIGT01000344.1 GCA_003230835.1 Gammaproteobacteria bacterium | reverse complement strand
CCTCAGCCCCTACTTCTTCATCACCACTATGGCCAATCAGGTCTATTCTGACCTCTCCAGCAATGTATTTGCGACGTAACGCCACTTGGGTGAGTAATAGTTCAAAACTATGCTCACGAGGCTTCCCTGTGGGTGCAATTTCTAACTCTGCCACCTGTAGGCCCTGGCGCAGGGCAGCAGGAGACATGATGCTTTTATAGAAAGTTACTTCCTCGCGTAAGCGTGACGATTCCGCATGCATGTTCATAAGATCATCTCGCAAGGCATTAGAGGCCTGGGTATGCACTCCTGCATTCAACTGGGCATCTATGAGCTGATCTTGAAGCGTTTTTACACGCTCTTGTGCAGCGCCTAAGTCGCCAGTCAACAGAACACTAGACACACGCTGAGACATTATTTGATTCTGCCCCAAGGCGAAACCCAGCAATAAACAAACCACCCCAATGACAACCGTCAGCACAAGCATCAACGGCTTACGCCAGGGTTGATGGGTAATTATCTTTAAATGGGGGGCCGCGAGTTTTAAACCGTCATTTGACATGTGAATTGCATTCCCAACGGGAAACCTGATGAAGATAAAAGTATACTAGTACTTGGTCAATGTTACATTTACGGATACAGCGTTGACGAAGTACTAGGTTACTTCGTATCCAAGTGAAGGGTCCGCCTGAAATTTATTGCAAACATTTCGCTGGAAGTTTTTCGTCGTCGCCTGGCCAGTGTCGATGCGCTCCCGCAATTGGCTATCCTTGGCTTAGCAACCGGGGTGGTAACATCGTTGGTTATTTTGTGCTTTCGCCTGTTGATCGATAGCAGCCTAGGGCAAATCATCGGTGATGACCCAGATCAATTTGAAATACTCAGCATTGCTTCACGCGTTGGCCTAATTATGCTTGGCGCCCTAGTATTAGGCGTCTTGTTAAATAGATACCGGCCATCCGCACGGCGCACAGGAGTAGTGCACGTCATGGAACGACTGAGCAGACACCAAGGTTATCTGCCACTAAAAAATGCCGTTATCCAGTTTCTCGGTGGTGCCATCGCCTTAATCAGCGGCCAATCTGGCGGACGCGAAGGTCCTGCCATTCACTTGGGCGCAACTACTGCTAGCCTGTTAGGCCAAGCTGCAAAACTACCCAATAACAGTATTCGTACCTTGGTTGGGTGTGGTACCGCAGCCGCCATCGCCAGCAGTTTTAACACGCCTATCGCAGGGGTTATCTTTGCTATGGAAGTTGTCATGATGGAATACGCCATCGCCAGCTTTATCCCTGTGATCGTCGCCGCAGTAGCCTCGACCCTAGTGACGCAATACTTTTTTGGTGCCGAACCGGCATTTAGCATGCTGCCCTTACACATGCACTCCGTCTTAGAAATTCCCTACCTTATCTTGGGTGGTATTCTAATTGGTTGTTTGGCCGCAGGTTATATCCAGCTCATTCAAGCGTTCGCTCGCTTGTCCTCCCGCTTGGCGCATAGGCCTTTCTGGTTACGCATCGCACTTGCGGGTGCGCTCACCGCCGCTTTCGCCACGGTGCTGCCGCAAGTCATGGGCGTGGGTTATGACACTGTGAATCAAATTATGCTGGCCGAAATTTCTATCACCCTACTCATAGCCATTTTTGTCGGCAAGGCTATCACCAGCGCCGCGGCTGTTGGCTTAGGCATGCCAGTAGGATTAATCGGGCCGAGCTTACTATTGGGCGCGACAGTAGGGGGCATTTTTGGCAATGCCTTGGTGTATTGGCAAGGTGCAGATATTTCCGTTGGTTTCTATGTCATGTTAGGGATGTGCGCCATGATGGGGGCGGTGCTGCAAGCGCCATTGGCAGCGTTGATGGCGGTAATGGAAATGACCGCCAACACCAATCTCATTCTACCCGCCATGGTCATCATCGTTGTAGCAACCATGGTGACCAGCCAAGTATTTAGGCAACGCTCTGTATTCATTACAACCCTCAACACCTTAGGTCTGCAGTATCCACCCAGCCCAGTCACATTACACCTGCAACGAATCGGCGCTACCGCGATCATGGATCGTTCGTTTGTACGCTTGCCGGAATATATCGATCATCAGCGCGCGATGGAGGTTCTCGCGGAAAAGACCAACTGGATCCTCATCGATGACGCACAAGGTAAAGTTTGCGCAGTATTGAATCCGGCAGATCTTGCCGCCTTCATCGAAGCAGACAAAGATGCAGACGAAGAAGCTGATGGGATGAATGGAGATAACTTTAGCCTGTTGCAACTACCAGGACAGCGTATGGATGTTACCTCCATCAGCTCACAAGCAACCGCCTTACAAGTACAGCAGGCATTATCAAAATCTCAAACAGAAGCCTGTTGCATTACCCACATTACCGCACCGATGATTGCACCTGTCCTGGGGATAGTCACCCAGCATCACATTGACAATTATAGGAACGTGACCGAATGACCTTTTACTTGTGGCTCAAGGCATTGCATATCATCGCCGTGATCTGTTGGTTCGCCGGAATTTTTTATCTACCTAGATTGTTCATTTATCACGCAGCCGCCCAAGACGATATCAGCAAAGAACGCTTCAAGATCATGGAAGCAAAGTTGTATCGCATTATCATGAACCCTGCCATGTTTGTGACCATCGGATTAGGTGCATGGATGCTCATCGATAGATGGCAAGCCTACTCAACCCAGATTTGGATGTGGGCGAAAATTGCCTTGGTGGTCGCCTTGGTCGGGTATCACCACTATTGTTTAGGTATCATGCAGGCTTACGCTGAAGATCGAGTCAAACATAGTGACAAATTTCTGCGCATTTTTAACGAAGTGCCTGTCATATTACTTATCCCGGTGATTGTCTTGGTGGTCGTCAAACCGTTCTAACATATAAAATTTCCCTGCTCAGTAAATAGGACTTGTCATGAATCGTGGGACCTCAAGCGAACTCTATCAGCGCGCAAAAAACAGCATCCCTGGGGGTGTTAATTCACCTGTGCGCGCCTTCAAAGGCGTCGGCGGAGATCCGGTATTTTTCCAACGTGGTGACGGCCCCTATCTATACGATGTAGATGACAATCAATATATCGATTACGTTGCCTCGTGGGGCCCCATGATCTTAGGTCACGCCCATCAACCGACGGTTCAAGCCGTGATTGACCAGGCTCAATCAGCATTGGGTTTCGGCGCACCCACAGAAGGTGAAATCACCTTGGCAGAGAAAATCATCAGTATGGTGCCCAGTATTGAAAAAGTGCGCATGGTGAACTCTGGAACCGAGGCAACCATGTCTGCAATTCGACTGGCGCGGGGTTTCACTGGCCGGGATCTTATTCTGAAGTTTGCTGGCTGCTACCACGGCCATTCAGACTCGCTACTGGTCAAGGCCGGCAGCGGCGTACTTACCTTAGGCATTCCAAATTCACCAGGCGTGCCGGATGCCATCGCCGCCAACACCCTCACGGTTGGCTTTAATAACCTAGACGAAGTTGCAGCCGTCTTCAGCCAGTACAAAGATAAAATCGCTTGTGTGATCTTAGAGCCTGTAGCGGGCAACATGGGTTGTATCCCTCCGCAGCCAGGGTTTCTCGAAGGCTTACGCCAAATCACCCAAGACGCCGCTGCGCTACTTATTTTTGACGAAGTGATGACGGGGTTCCGGCTAGCGCCAGGTGGCGCTCAAGAACTCTTCAATATTACGCCCGACCTCACCACCTTAGGCAAAATTGTTGGCGGCGGTCTACCTGTCGGTGCATTTGGTGGTCGCGCAGACATCATGGCTCACATCGCACCGCAAGGACCGGTTTATCAAGCGGGGACACTGTCAGGTAACCCTTTAGCAGTAGCAGCAGGATTGAGTATGCTCAACCACCTCAGTGCAGAAATTTATTCGCAAATCGGCGCCACCACACAAACCCTCAGCCAAGGCTTACTAGATCGCGCCCGCGCTCACGGCTTACGAGTGACCTGCAATCATGTCTGTGGCATGTTTGGGATATTTTTTGACGTCGATCACGTAGAGCACTTTGAGCATGTTTCGAATTCTAATGTTGAGCGCTTTAATCGATTTTTCCATGGCATGCTCGACCGCGGCGTGTATCTAGCACCCAGCGCATTTGAAACTGGGTTTGTATCGTCGACACATGATGCGTCGGTGATCCAAGCGACCCTAGACGTGGCTGATGAAGTCTTTGCAACGCTCTAATCTTCCAACCCTTTGAGGTAAAAAATGTACGACGTATTTGGACTCGGCAATGCGCTTGTCGATATTGAAGTGAATGTCAGCGATGAGTTTCTGCATTCAAATCAAATTGCCAAGGGACATATGACGCTGGTTGATTCCCAGCGCATGCATTGCCTGGTTGAATCGTTAGGTGACGAGCCAGTAAATCGATGTAGTGGTGGTTCGGCCGCCAACACCATCTATGCGGCACAAGGATTTGGTCGTCAGACCGCTTATGTCTGTAAAGTAGCAGACGACACGGCGGGAAAATTCTTCTTAAACACCATGCTGCAGGCAGGCATCGCCACAAACAGTAGTGCTGTGTCCAACCAAGGCAGTTCTGGACAATGCTTGATTATGATTACCGAAGATGCAGAACGCACCATGAACACCGACCTTGGGGTATCCAGTGCGTTAAGCCCGCAAGACGTCAATTTCGACGAACTCAAATCTTCACGTTACTTTTATGTAGAAGGCTACCTAAGCTCTTCTCCTGTCAGCACCCAAGCTGCCATACAATGTTGCCAAGTTGCTCAAGCGCATGGGGTAAAAGTCGCCGTATCTTTGTCCGACCCATCCATGGTGGAATTCTTTCGCCAACCCCTGCAAGACATATTAGGTGATGGTGTTGAGCAACTCTATTGCAACGAAGAAGAAGCGTTGGCCTGGGCTAACACAGACCGTCTCGATGTTGCTATCGCAGAACTAAAAGATATTTCTCCCGAGGTGTACATTACTTTAGGTAAAGCTGGCTCTATCGCCGTAACAAAAAACGGCACGCAAGAGGCTAAAGGCCTGGCTGCAAAAGCCGTCGACACGACCGGGGCAGGCGACATATATGCTGGCGCGTGTTTAGCTGCTCGCTGTCAAGACGCCACCCCACTTGAGGCGGCACGTTTCGCAAACTTCAGCGCCGCTCATTTGGTCACTCTATACGGGGCCCGACTCGCCAGCCTGGCGGACTATCAAACATTACTGAAGCGTTATACTTAATCAGAGGGTGGCAAGGCCGGTATGTAGGCGAGCTTGCGACTAATCGACATGGTCTGCATGTCTGTGACACAGCCATAGGCTAATATTTCAACACCCCTGGCCACGGCTTGGGTTACTGCTTGAGCGTAAGCTGGATCTATGTGTACAGCGGGCGTTACGTTGTTTATACCACTGTGCTGCACGCAGTAAATAAGCAGCCCGCGGTCTCCCGCCTCGACCCTCTTAACCAGAGCTTCCACATGTTTGAGTGCACGGCTGCTGACGGCATCTGGAAATGCACCGCCTGCGTCGCCCATATGTAGAGTGACACTTTTCACCTCCACAAATATTTTTTGGCCTTCGAACTCGACTAGGAAATCAAAACGACCATTACCTTCCGGTATCTTAGCTTCAGCGGTAATCACTGCAGACATAGATTTTTCTATACCCAACTCAATGGCTCCGGTTTGCAAGGCCTCACCCACTAGCTTGTTAGCACGACCAGTGTTGACACTACACAAGCCATCAGCAGTTTCTACAAATTCAAGCGTCGCTGGGTATTTGCGTTTGGGATTATCTGACAAGGAATACCAGCACCGCCGACCTGGTTCCGCACAACCGGTCATCGCGCCAGTGTTCGGACAATGGGCAGTGATGGTTCCCGCTTGGGTTTTAATGTCTGCCAAGAAGCGTTTGTACCGCTTGATTAGAACACCCTGGTGCAATTCTGGCAGTTTCACGCCACTTTCCAAGCAGCTAGGGCATCGCCTATTCGCTCAAGACCCAACTCGATTGACTCGATATCTGTGGTAAACGCAAAACGAACATACCGTTCGCTTTGATGGCTACCGAAGTCCTCTCCAGGAGTGCTGGCAACATGGAATTCATCAAGCAGGCGAAAACAAAAGTCGCGGCTATGCATCTGGGTATGGGAAATGTCCACGTATAAGTAGAATGCGCCCTGAGGCGGAACCGGAACGATAAAACCGAGTTTTCGCAAGCCTGCTTCTAGCAATTGCGCGCGTTGCAAAAATTCTTCTGCCCGTTCAGCATGAATTTGCATGGCCTCATCGCAGAATGCGTCTATGGCCGCGTACTGAGCCAAGCTGCTGGGCGAAATAAAAAGATTCTGCGCCAGTTTGGTGACCGCCTCTTGAGCTGCTTGGGGCACGACCAACCACCCTAGCCGCCAGCCTGTCATACCAAAATACTTGGAAAAACTATTCAGGATGAATAAGTCATCCACCAACTCCAAACCGCTTCGGTACGCAGCCTGTTGGGTCAGCCCCTGATAAATTTCATCCAAGATAAAGAAACCCTTCTTGCTGCGCACATAATCAGCGATATCTACAATTTGCCGGGCTTGCAACATAGTCCCAGTCGGATTCCCAGGAGAAGCCAGTAGCACGCCCTTGGTGGCAGGCTGCCAAGCGGCTTGAACATCTGCCTGAGTGGGCTGAAAGCCTTGATTTGCACCCGCTGTGAGGACTCGAGGCACACCCCCTGTCAAGCGGATGAAGACCTCATTGCACGGGTATCCAGGGTCGGTGATAAGCATTTCATCACCTGGGTCGAGCAACAGTGCAGATAACAGAGTAAGCCCGCCACTGGCACCACTGGTAATAAAAATGCGCTGGGGATCTACGCGAACACCACCTTGCTCGTAATATTGGCTAATCCTGCTTCTGAGTTCAGCAATACCATTGGCTGGCGTGTATTTTGTCCGACCATCCAACAACGCCTGCTGACCGGCACGAACAATCGGGGCTGCAGTGTCAAAATCTGGCTCTCCTACTTCGAAGTGCACTACCCGATGGCCCTCATTTTCAATGTCGCAAGCCCTTTGCAGCACCTGCATCACCCTAAATGGCTTAATTTTGTCTATTCTTGATGCAAACATGACGCACCTATACCAGGGTCTGTGACGTCACTCAAGTTGGTAAAAATTGCAGTGGAGTTCCGCTTCCCATTCTGGTAGCTTACGCGCCCTTCGAAAACTGGGCGCTCGTTTTGCCCATACGAAAAGGATGAGTTATGGCGGCTAAAGCGAAGGCAGTTAAAAAAACTGCAACGACAAAGAAAACTGGCACTAGGAAAGCTAAGGCTTCGAGCCAGACATCGGTAGATTCACAATTTCGTAACTTCACACCTTATGAGCTTACTAAGGGTGAAAAGTATATGAATGTAGATCAGCTCAAGCATTTCCACCAAGTCCTTTCCAATTGGCGGCGAGGGTTGATGGAAGAGGTTGATCGCACGGTAAACCACATGCAGGACGAGGCGGCAAATTTCCCCGATCCAGCAGACCGCGCGACCCAAGAGGAAGAGTTCAGTATCGAATTGCGTACCCGTGATCGTGAACGCAAGCTGATCAAGAAAATCGACCAAACCATCGAGCTGGTGGATCAAGCTGAATACGGATACTGCGACTCTTGTGGTATCGAAATAGGCATACGTCGCCTTGAAGCGCGCCCAACAGCAACTCAATGTGTCGACTGCAAATCTCTCGATGAAATGAAAGAGCGGCAAATTCACGGCTAGAACACGGCACATTCACCGTGACTACCCTGCTCGCCGGACGCTTTGCGCCTTCTCCAACGGGCCCACTACATATGGGCTCGCTGGTAACCGCGCTGGCAAGCTACCTAGATATCAAGCAGCGTGGCGGTCATTGGTTGGTACGCATCGATGACATTGACCCACCCCGGCAAGACTCTGGCGCTACGAGCAAAATACTACGATCACTTCAAGCCCATGGCTTGCAATGGGATCAATCGATCATCTACCAAAGCAGGCATGCCGACCAATATAAACAAGCGCTCACCACCCTTAAGCCTCATCTTTTTTATTGTCGCTGCACGCGTAAGTCACTCAAAGAAATAAAATTGTACCCAGGCACGTGTCGAGAATTTACCACTGTCCGTAGCGACAGCGCGACGAGATGCAGGGTCGAAGACGCGACCATACTGTTCGAGGACGAAGTGCTGGGGGTACAAAAGATGAACTTGGTAAAAGCAGTGGGCGACTTCATCGTGCATCGACGTGATAATTTATGGGCATACCACTTAGCGACCGCAGTGGATGACGGCCAGCCCAACATTACCCATGTCCTACGTGGCCAAGACTTACTCGATACCACGTCGCCACAATCTTATCTGATGAACTTGCTGGATCTATCGCCACCAACATATGCACATCTGCCAGTGCTCTGTTTTGCCGATGGCACCAAGCTATCTAAACAAACCCATGCACCAGCATTGGAAGATGCCCAGGCAGGCCAAAACTTAAGCGCTGCTTTGCACTACCTTGGCCTGCAGCCTGGTAAACACAAACAGTGGAACCCAGCTCAGTGGATCGCGTGGGGTTTACAGCATTGGTGTTTGTCTAAGGTACCTGTAAAGCTCCCTATATTCTCCGCTGCAAGCCTCTAGCAAGTTCCTGACGTACACATGTTCCTTTGATAAGATTGCAGCCTATGACAGATATACT
>QIGT01000512.1 GCA_003230835.1 Gammaproteobacteria bacterium | reverse complement strand
TGGTGCGTTCTCAAGACCAGAAATCGAGCATCATGCTCGAGTACACCGCACTAATCACGATGACCTACCGTTTTTCTGATCGCAGCGGCGACGTCATTTGGGCGAAGACACTGGAGTCTTCCGGCAGTTCGCATGCTTTTGCTGGTGGCACGCGCACGAGAGAAGCCCGGGAGCGAACAGTCAAAGCAAATTTTGTGGCGCTGGTAGAGGCGCTTGAAAACACATGGCCGTGATCCAGAAGATCCTCGACCACGTTCACCCACAGTAGGCACCACCCCGAAAGCCGCCAGGCAGAGTCGGCGGACCCAGCACCGCTGAAATTAATTTCGACGCGATCTAACCGACGACGAGAGGATTCTCTGCATCAAACCTAATCCACCTGCGAGATCAGCCTAACATCCCACCCGACTTTAACCACGCGCTCAATTGCCTCTTTCGTCGGTCGGTTGCAGCGCCTTGTTAGCTGAGAGGATCACCCCCAATTCGTTTTCAATTCCCGATTCTCATGCGCACAATCTCTAAGGTAAAGATTGATTAGGCTCTGATAAGGGATGCCCTTGTCCTCGGCCATAGCCTTAAAATAGGAAATCGTTTCCGCGTCCAAGCGAATAGTGATTTGCTTTTTAAGGCGCTTTGCATATGGGTTTTTTACGGACTTTGAAAAGTCATATGACTTACGCATAATAATTCTCCTCGTACAGCTTTCGTTCTGATCTATCGGCTTTCCGAGCTGAGATAATACGAATCTCATCTGAATCTCGTTCACAGTGACAAACTGTTATCACTCTCGCCTTGGAGCTCATGCCCATAAGAATAAAGCGTTCTTCGCCTTCTGAATCGGGGTCTGGTATTAAGCGACCTAGCTCGTCTGAAAATACAGTACTTGCCTCATCGAACGAGACGCCGTGTCTCTTCAAATTTAAAGCACTCTTCTTCTGATCCCATTGAAAACTTAAGATGCTCATGCATCAATTGTAGTTACATTGTAACTACAGAACAACTACCAAATCACAAATGTTTCCTCAATGGATGCAGATCTCTCACCAGAGGGTTGATCTAGTTCTTTTAGGGTTAGGCTGCAACGCTTGATTGATAGTTGAGGAATGTGCCCTATTTCCTTACCAGTAGTATTCATGCGGTTTGTGGTTACCAACGGGCCACGCGAGACCATCGGGATCTGCCCCGGATTCCACCGCACGACAAAGTTCTCGGTTTAGCCTTCGCTCGTCAGATCTTGAGCCAACATCAGTGCATTTCTATCGGGGTCGTAGAATGTAGCCGTGCTGACCATGCCCTCGATCACCTCGGTTTCACCGTCAAACTTAACGCCAGCCGATTCAAGGTCTTTCCGAGCGGTGACAATGTCCGGAACGCCAAACACCGGGACGGCGTTCCCCGGGGTTGGTTTAGTCTGTTCACCCAGACCCAACGTGACGCCTTCAGTTTTTGTCTGAAGTTCGCTCCAGCCTGCTTCATCTGCGTGGTAAACGAGCTCAAAACCAAGCTTGTCGTGGTACCACCGGGCGCTGCTATGGCGATCACTTACAGATATGGCGAGGGTAATCGTGTTGTCCAGCGAAACGATTGGCATGGGTCTTTTCCTTAGATTAAAAAGTATATAAACTATATTTTATGGACATTACGACACTTGTCAAGTTGACGTCACGGGCCTGGTCTCTGGACATCCTCGCGTTGTTGCATTCGGGAACACCGGGGCGGCAGGCTTCGTTGGTATCTGCGTCGGGCGCAGGACGAACGGCGCTCGCTCAAAGTCTGGGCCATCTTGTTGATCTTTTTCTGCTAGAAAGAAATCCGGGCCACGGTCATCCGCTTAGGCCCGAGTATCGTCTGACATCAAAAGGCGTGGAGGCCGCGGTAATCGCTGATAAGATCAAAAGAGCAACTCCGGAACCGGCCGGTCGAAACTTGCTTAGGCGGGCGTGGACCGTCCCTATTTTGGCAGTCAGCCGAACACCTCGGCATTTCACGGAAATCAAAATCGAGTTGGACTCAATCACCGATCGCGCCTTGTCGCAATCGCTCAAACAATTGCTAGAACAGCGTTGGCTTCAACGTACCGTAGACACTGCGATCATCCCTTCGCGACCACTGTACAAAGCAACCGATGTTGGAACGCGGATCAGTAGAGCGGCTAGAATTGAACGCGTTTGAACCGGCTATCCTCCGAATCTACAAAACACGCGATATCATGCCTTATTAATGTTCAACAGGAATCGCTGATTTGATACCCCCTTTGTTGACAGCACGCGACAGGCTACCTAAGATCACGCGCTAATTTTGGGGCCATAGCTCAGCTGGGAGAGCGCGTGAATGGCATTCACGAGGTCGGGAGTTCGATCCTCCCTGGCTCCACCATTTTTCTCTTTAAGCTGTGACTAATTCAGCGGGGCGATATCGATGGCACCAGAAGGTTGGCAGCATATCAACGACGAACTGATACGAGAGTTCAAGTTCTCCACATTTGTTGAGGCATTCGGCTTCATGTCACAAGTGGCGCTACAAGCCGAAAAGGCAGATCACCACCCCAATTGGTCTAATGTTTACAACCGCGTCAGCATTCACCTAACCACTCATGATGCAGGTAATACGGTGACGGCTAAGGACGTTGATCTGGCGGTTGCTATCAATCAAATATTTGTCTAACGTGGCTAAAATTTAACTAACATCATTGTCAATAGAAGGATATGTTATGCCCAGAATTATCTATATCGAACACAGCGGAACCCAACATGAAATAGAAGCAGATGTCGGGTCCACTGTCATGCACACAGCCTTAGATAACCTGGTGCCTGGAATTGACGCTGACTGTGGTGGTGAATGTTCATGTGCAACTTGCCACGTCATGGTGAAAGAAGAATGGCTGGCTAAGACCGGCAGCCCGAGTGAAACCGAGGAAAGCATGTTAGATCTTAATCCGGAGAGACAAAGTAACTCACGCCTTTCCTGTCAAATTGAGGTCACAGATGAATTGGACGGCCTTGTCGTTCAACTTCCAGAGTTCCAATTCTGATGGCAGAAGTAGAATTGCCTCAAATGATAGATTTAGATCCGGCAACGGTGCCGCTGGCGGATATTGATGTCAGTCAACGAGAGCTGTGGAAGCAGAATAAGAAATGGGACTTTTTCACTCGATTGCGAGACGAGGCTCCAATTCATTACTGCAAGAACAGCGAATTTGGTTCTTATTGGTCTGTCACACGCTATGCCGACATCATGGAAATGGAACAAAACTGGAAGGTTTTCTCCTCAGAACCAACTATTGTGATTGTAGATCCGGAAGAAGATTTTGAGCTACCCATGTTCATTGCTATGGATCCACCAAACCACGGTGAACAACGCAAAGCAGTGCAGGGTGTGGTTGCGCCGATGAACCTGAAAGAACTTGAAGGCACTATTCGACAACGGGTGCAGAATATTCTCGATAGTTTGCCGCTGGGTGAAACGTTCAACTGGGTAGATCTGGTATCTATCGAGCTAACCACACAGATGTTGGCCACCTTGTTTGATTTTCCCTTCGAAGATCGACATTTACTCACGCGCTGGTCCGACGTGGCTACCGGTGGTCCAGAGACCGGCATTGTCGAGAGCGAAGAGCAACGCCAACAAGAATTATATGAGTGTTTGGCTTATTTCACTCGGCTGTGGGAAGAACGAGAAGGCAATACCAGCGGTACAGATTTAATTTCTATGTTGGTTCGTGGTGAAGCGACAAAAGATATGTCGCCCCAAGAATTCCTCGGAAATTTGGTATTGCTGATTGTGGGTGGCAATGACACCACCAGAAATTCCATATCTGGCGGTGTGTTGGCGCTAAATGAAAACCCAGGGGAGTATGCGAAATTGCGCAACAACCCATCGGTGATACCAAATATGGTGTCGGAGATTATTCGCTGGGTGACGCCGCTGGCGCACATGCGACGCACTGCACTATGCGATACTGAATTCCAAGGGCAACAAATCAAACAAGGCGACAAACTCATCATGTGGTATGTCTCTGGGAACCGCGATGAGCGAGCCATTGAGCGCCCTAACGAATTTATCATTGACCGTAAACGAGCCCGCCAGCATCTATCGTTTGGTTTCGGCCTGCACCGTTGCATGGGGAATCGACTGGCTGAAATGCAGTTGCGAATCTTGTGGGAAGAAATTCAACAACGTTTTCACATGATAGAAATAGTTGGCGATGTTGTTCGTGTACCTTCTAACTTCGTGCATGGATTTACCGACATGCCTGTTAAGCTGCATGGGATCTAAGTGATAGGTGTCGACACTGGCCGTTGCTCCCTATAAGTTGCACCCTCTAACTGGATGAATAAAAAATATGCCAACTTTTGACCACGCTGGG
Source organism: Gammaproteobacteria bacterium (assembly GCA_003230835.1). Taxonomy (GTDB): domain Bacteria; phylum Pseudomonadota; class Gammaproteobacteria; order Pseudomonadales; family Azotimanducaceae; genus UBA4421. The sequence goes on along the minus strand of QIGT01000512.1, from coordinate 4,300 downwards.
GTGAGCATTTACTACGAAGAATATGGGGCGGGTACGCCTGTGTTACTGATTGCTCCGGGTGGTATGAAATCTGCTATAAGTTTTTGGGCATCTACACCCTGGAATCCTATTGAACAGTTGTCAGGCCAATATCGAGTGATTGCAATGGATCAGCGTAATGCTGGACAGTCTAGTGCACCAGTGACCGCAGATGATGGTTGGCATACCTACACCGATGATCATTTGGCCTTGATGGATCACTTAAGTATCGACCGATTCCATGTTGCCGGTATGTGTATTGGGGGACCTTACTGCCTAGGTTTGATTGCAAGGTCGGCGTCACGTATTTTATCCGCTACGCTTTTCCAGACGATTGGACGAGATGACAATCGCCAAGCGTTTTACGACATGTTTGATGGTTGGGCAAATGACCTCAAAGCCAGCATGGGGGTTAGCGAGGCGGTCTGGTCGAGTTTCAGAAACAACATGTATGGTGGAGACAAAGTGTTGTTTAATGTTGACGAAGCCTTTGTAGCAGCCTGCACAACGCCATTGCTGGTACTCATGGGGAATGATCTCTATCACCCCCAATCAAGTTCACGATTGATCGCACAGCGCGCCCCCAATGTAGAGCTCATTGAGGACTGGAAAGACGGTGCCGATCGAGAAATCGCCAAGCAGAAATTTTTAGAGTTTCTAAATCGTCACAGCTAGGGAACCGCGTTTCTAAGGGTCGTTACATGCCACAAGCTTCAACAGCTGATTTATACAGCGTCATGAGCACCTTACGTGCAGTGCGTCGGCTCAAACCAGACCCCATTCCAGATGATGTCCTTGAGCGGATTTTACAGGCGGCGGCTTGGGCACCCAGTGGTGGAAATGTGCAGCCATGGCGCATTGTGGCGGTTCGCGAGCCCGGTATTCGAGCGGACATTGGTAAGCTCTACGCCCCTCAATGGGAAAAATACAGTCGCGCCGCTAAACTCAATCTGGAAGGCTTAGAAGGTGACGTTAAGGCTAAGCAAACACGCACGCTGGCCGCAGCCGACTACTTAGGTGAGCATATGGGTGAGGCCCCAGTATTGTTGGTTTTTTGCTTTAACCCAGCTCATATGGCCATCACAGACATTGATTTGGATAGGCCGTCAGTCGTAGGCGGTGGCTCGGTTTATCCTGCGCTGCAAAACGCCATGCTGGCCTGTGTTCAAGAAGGAGTAGGGTGCACCCTGACGACACTTCTTTGTTATGAGGAAGAAGCCATGCGCGCGCTGCTACAGATTCCCGAAGATTGGTATACCTGCGCTGTGATGCCAATTGGTTTTCCGATACTCGGCGGCCACGGACCCATTTCAAGAAGACCGGTTAATAAATTGGTTTATGAAGATACTTTTGGGTCAGCTATTACCTTGCAGCGCTAGCGCAGTGTCCCCTAGATTGTCTTGGCATGTTCGACCACCTCGCTTAACATTGCTTTTTTATATCTTACGTTTGGAGTTCATATGTCCCTGGTAGCCGTATTTGAAACAGATAAAGGCACTATTCGACTCGATTTGTTCGCAGACCGCACCCCCATGACTGTTGCCAACTTTGTTAATTTGGCACAACGTGGTTTTTATAACGGACTCAATTTCCATCGTGTCCTCGATGACTTTATGGTTCAAGGTGGTTGCCCACAAGGCACGGGTACCGGTGATCCGGGTTATAAATTTGGCGACGAGTTTGATAAAAGTTTGCGCCATGATGCGCCAGGTAAGTTTTCAATGGCGAACTCTGGGCCTGGCACCAATGGTTCACAGTTCTTCATTACCCATGTTGCAACGCCATGGTTGGATGATGCGCATACTGTTTTTGGAGCGGTTCAATCTGACGCTGACCAGGCTGTGGTTAATGCCATTGCCCAAGGCGATACCATTCAAACGGTGAGCATCGAAGGTGACGCCTCGGAATTGATCGCGTCGGTTGAGTTGGTGGCGGAGTGGAATACCATACTGGACCGATAATCTAGTGTCCAACAGGCCAGTAGAACTCTCGAAAAATGCCACAGATTTAGGCATCATCATCATCATCAGCAGCAGCAACTACGCCAGCTGATGTCGATATTTCGTTTTCTGTTTTTGTCTGTGTTGGCGTTGCAGGCGGTGGCGTGTAGCCAGGATGAATCTACTCGTTCTTTCACAGTAAGTGATTTCACAGTAAGTGATTGTGCGCAAGTACGCCTTGGTGGTCGCATGCAAGCTGTTGTTAGGCCCGGTGAGGAAAATCATCTATCAATCCGTGGAACGGCAGCAGATATTGCAAAGGTCGAGTTAAAGCCTGCTAGCCAAGGTATAAATTTAAGTGCAGACGATGTTGTTGTCGAGCTTGTTTGTACCCACTTAGTTCGGCTTGAGGTTCTCGATGAAGTATCTGTGCTACTGCCAGTATCCAGTGGTGAATCCATGCCGTCGAGCTTCAACCTACAAAAGGTAGCCGCTTACGGTAACAGCAAAGTTACTATTGAACAGCTGATATCCGAACAGTTAGATATCCGAAGTTCAAGTAGGGCTAAGATCAATATAGATCGAATAAGTACAGAGGAGATTGTGGCCTTAGTTTCAGCTAAAAGTGTGGTGCATATCAGCGGTGATACCCATACCTTGCATATTGAAATTTCAGGCTCGGCGCAACTGTCTAGCGACACTCTACTTGCCCAGTCGGTTTACGTTAAGGCCAGGGGTGAAAGCGTTACCACGGTTCGGGCGACTGCACACCTGACATTAGATGTTAGAGACCCGGCAGTGGTATCCCATATCGGCACCCCTGATATTGCCATCATCGAACCGCAGTAACAGGCTTAACATTAGCCAACTCAACAACAGCTACCCCAACATCGGCTATCTCAACATCTGCTATCTCAACAAGAGGGTAATCCACGGCAGGTGTTCGCGCCCAATAAACAACTGTCCTGCAACGATGTAGGCTGGTGTATCGATGATTTTTTCTTGCAATGAGGTTGATGGAATTTTCTGCATCCGTGCATTGGCTGTATTGGTAGCATTGCCAGTTTCTTGTAAGAGTTTGTCCACAGTGGTCGAGCAATTTAAGTCGAGTTGTTCACGCCAATAGCCTTGAAACGCCGCACGAATAAATTTAAGTGGTTGCACCAGCGGCATAGCGAGAGCTGTTAATGCTGCCGTTGTTTCTCGTGGGTGGTTACTAAAATCCATTTCTAAACCCTGCACCTGGGCGTAACGTAAGTGGGTATTTCGGCGAGCTATTTCGCGGATACGAGCATGCGTTACTCCTTTGCTTTCATTTACACCTTGCTCAGCAACCGCACGCTGTCTGGTTTGGAAGGGAAACCAGCGCAATGAAACATTTAGTTTGTTGGCTAGATCTAACGTTGGTTGTAGGGCCAGGTAGGCACCAGGAGACTTAAAGTCGATGTAAATATCTAGTGATTTCATAGGCTGTATGCAATGTCCGGTGGCATGCCTTGTTTTCCGCGGAGTAGCCATTCAACGTAAGGTAAGTGTTCGCGTCCAAATAGAATTTGATGATCGATAACGTAGGTGGGTACGCCATAAATGTTGGCGGGATGCAGTTGTTGTTGTAGTTGGTCGTGGGCTTGGCGGCCTTCGTTTTCACTGTATTCGGCGAAACCTTGGGCACTGATTCCGGCACTCTCTAACGTGTTGCAGACTACATTCACATCTTCAATGTCTAATTCGCGGCGCCAAAACGGCGGGAATACAGTGCTAAGATAACCATGCATTTTCTCACGAGCCGTCTGTGCTACCCACAGAATTGCGATGTTAGCGATGCTCGAATCCCATATCTTCTGCGTACCCATCAGCTTATAGCCCTGGCGTTGCGCATACCGGCGAGCATCCATGTAAGCGTACTTTACTGCGCCCCATTGTGTTGATGATCGCTTGTTTTCAACAATTTTCCCGTCGTCAGTCTTTCGCGCCGAGCCGAGAAAGCTGGGAATATCTAGGGTTAACGGGCGCCAGTCGAACTGAACCGCTAAAGTGTTTTCCAGCGCGAGGGTTGGTTCGATTGCAACAAAAGCATAGGGAGATTTAACATCAATATATACGATCAGGGGTGAAGGGCTTTCTAGTGCTTGCATGAGGTTACCCCATTCATTAGTTACCTAAGTGGTCGAGGGGAAGTGAGGTAGCAGACTTTATTCGCTCCATGGAGAAAGAGGAAGAAACATCGCTCATAGGTGCAACTTGGATTAACTTCTTGTACACCCGGTCATAGTCAGCGATATCTCGCACGACTATTTTCAACAAATAGTCGATGTCACCACTCATGCGATAAAATTCGATGA
>QIGT01000047.1 GCA_003230835.1 Gammaproteobacteria bacterium | reverse complement strand
CCCCACACTGTTTTTGGTCATGCTCACGGCTGTGATTGGTGTTGCGCTGTTGAAACGGCAAGGCCTCGCCACGCTTACTCGGGGTGTAGGGCGTATGAACGCCGGCGAGATACCCGCGCAAGAAATGACCGAGGGTATTTTACTCGGCATTTGTGGAGCGCTACTGATTACCCCCGGCTTCATTACGGACACTGTAGGTTTTATCATCCTTTTTCCCCCAGCGCGGTTGGCTATTGCCCGTTATTTAATTAAGCGGGTACACATCCAAACCTTTGCATCGAGACCACAATCGCCTGCAGAAGGTTCCAAACCCGTCACCCTTGAAGGCGATTTCGAACGCCGATAACTAAATTTTTCCAATTAGCTATTGAAACTATAAAAACCGGCCATATTATACCTGGCTCTGATTTAGCACTCTCACCATGAGAGTGCTAATAGGGAAGTGCCAGCGAAAATGTCCGGTTTTTCCGAGCATGTCGCTGGAGATCCAATACTTGGAGCAAATTTGGGAGATACGATTAATGAATATTCGGCCCTTACACGATCGAGTTGTCGTGCGTCGGTTGGAAGAAGAAACCACCAGTGCAGGCGGTATAGTTTTACCTGATTCTGCAACGGAAAAACCTTCTCAAGGTGAAGTCCTCGCAATAGGTACTGGCAAAATAACCGACAACGGTGATGTTCGTGCCTTGGACGTTAAAGTTGGCGACAAGATCATTTTTGGTCAGTACGGCGGAAGCACCGTAAAAATTGATGGTGAAGAACTGTTGATTTTGAGCGAAAGCGAAATCTTTGGGGTGTTGGAAGGCTAAGCCTCCCAACGTTTGACAGAATTTTTGAGGAAATAAGCGATGAGCGCTAAAGACGTAAGATTCGGTGATGACGCCCGCAGCCAGATGCTGGAAGGCGTTAACATTCTAGCGAATGCAGTGAAAGTCACCTTGGGTCCTAAGGGTCGCAACGTAGTACTAGATAAGTCCTTCGGTGCGCCAACAGTGACCAAAGATGGTGTTTCTGTAGCGAAAGAAATTGAGCTTGAGAACAAGTTCGAAAACATGGGTGCACAGATGGTGAAAGAAGTCGCCAGCCAAACCTCTGATGAGGCAGGCGATGGCACCACCACAGCAACTGTACTGGCCCAATCGATTCTGACAGAAGGTCTGAAAGCAGTTGCAGCGGGTCGGAACCCAATGGATCTCAAACGAGGCATCGACAAAGCCGTGGCTTCAGCTGTTGAAGCAATTAAGGGCATGTCTACCCCGTGTGAAGACACCATAGCAATTGCTCAAGTGGGTACAATATCAGCCAATAGTGATGAAGCTGTGGGCGATATCATTGCTAAAGCAATGGACAAAGTTGGTAAAGAAGGTGTGATCACTGTTGAGGAAGGTTCTGGTCTAGAAAATGAACTCGACGTGGTTGAAGGTATGCAGTTTGATCGCGGCTACTTGTCTCCTTACTTTATTAATAACCAAGAATCTATGTCTGCTGATCAGGAAGACCCATTCATCCTGCTTTGCGACAAGAAGATTTCTAACATTCGTGATTTGCTACCGATTCTTGAAAGCGTAGCCAAAGCGGGTAAGTCGTTGATGGTTATCGCCGAAGATATTGAAGGCGAAGCACTTGCAACTTTGGTTGTTAACAACATGCGCGGTATCGTTAAAGTATCTGCGGCCAAAGCCCCTGGTTTTGGTGACCGTCGTAAAGCCATGTTGCAAGATATTGCTATCTTGACGGGTGGTACGGTTATATCTGAAGAAGTGGGTTTGACTTTAGAAGGCGCCACTTTAGACGATTTAGGTACGGCCAAGCGTATATCTAGCAGCAAAGAAAACACCACTATCGTAGATGGTGCAGGTGTTCGGGCTGATATCGAAGGTCGCATTAAGCAAATTCGTGCAGAAATCGACGACACGTCTTCTGACTACGACCGCGAGAAACTGCAAGAGCGTTTGGCCAAGTTGGCTGGCGGTGTAGCGGTTATTAAAGTAGGCGCACCCACTGAAGTCGAAATGAAAGAGAAGAAAGCTCGCGTTGAAGATGCGTTGCATTCTACTCGGGCAGCAGTAGAAGAAGGTGTGGTTGCCGGCGGCGGTGTTGCGCTGATTCGTGCCATTTCTGCGGCTGCGGCTACCAAGGGCGACAACGAAGACCAAAATGTTGGTATTGCATTGTTAACTCGAGCCATGAGTTCTCCGCTGCGTCAAATCGCAGTGAACGCGGGTGACGAAGGCGCTGTGATCGAAGATAAGGTAGCGGCTCTTAAAGGCAACAATGGCTATAACGCGGCAACTGGTGAATACGGTGATATGTTGGAGATGGGTATTTTAGACCCAGCCAAGGTCACTCGAACCGCACTCCAGGCTGCAGCCTCTGTTGCGGGTCTGATGATTACCACTGAAGCCATGGTTACTGACAAGCCTGAAGATAAGGCTGCTGGTGGCATGGGCGGCGGCATGCCTGACATGGGTGGCATGGGCGGTATGGGCGGTATGATGTAAGAGGCAGCTTTGATAAGAAGCGTCTTTTAGATTAGAAAAAGCCCGGTACTGCCGGGCTTTTTTGTGCCCAGCATTTAGTCGCTTGTATCTAGTCGCTTGTATCTAGTCGCTTGTATTGAGCTCAACGACACATTCTCGGCTAGAGGGGTCATTTTTGCATCCATAGAGTACCCAATGAAATTGGGTGCCCAATTTCATTGGGTACTGGTGCCTGTGGCTGTGATCCGATATATTCCCGACGCTTACAATTAGAAAAATTAGGGGGTTTTCAATGGATAGCATTATTACCGCGGAACTCGACTACCTAGCAAGATGGGGTCATTTCTTATTCGGTATCACGTGGATTGGGCTACTTTACTACTTCAACTTTATTCAAGGGGAGTATTTTAAAGAAGCTGAGGGCGATGCAAAAGTAGATGCGTTTTCCAAGTTAGTGCCGCGAGCGTTGTGGTGGTTTCGTTGGGCTGCCATGTTTACCTTTATTACCGGCTGCGTCTTGTTGGCCAAACGTGGGGCCGCTGCGTCACCGGATATCATTGTGGGCGCTGTATTAGGCACGTTGATGTTTTTAAATGTGTGGCTGATTATTTGGCCCAATCAACGGGTTGTGATTGCCTCAAACCAAGCCATAGCAGGGGGTGGTGAAGCCGACCCTGCCGCTGCAAGTGCGGCTCCTAAGGCGGCCTTAGCGTCTCGTACCAATACACTGTTCTCCATTCCGATGTTGTACTTTATGGGTTCTAGTGCCCATTTGGTGACCGCGCCTGGTATGTTGGGGCCTAACAGCACCGCCATCATCGCTTGTTTGGTGGTTGTGGGTGTACTTGAGCTCAATTCGATCTTCGGCAAACAAGGACCGATGGCTACCGTGCGTGGTGTGATCGTCAGCGGTTTTGCATTAACGGCCATACTCTATGTTCTATTGAAAATGTTGTAAGATTGCCATATAGCGCTTGCATGGTTTGTTATAAATGGACCGAAAAAAGGCCTGATTATCAGGCCTTTTTTTACGAGGAGTTGTTATGAGTGAACGTCAAAAACCAGACCTATCCACCCAAGCTGGTACTGCCTATCGTGGAGGCGGCGCACGGCGTAGTGAGAAAAAACCAGCAGGAACTGGACGAACCATCGGCATGAATATGATGATGGCAGTGCTAATTGCAGGTCTTGTGCTGGCGGGTTGGTTTATTGCCAACCAGCAGGAGATGCTGGCTCAAGAGCGCGAACGAGGTGAGCAAGCCCATCAACGATTGGCCAAGCTAGAGAATCGTTTGTCAGCGACAGACAACGCCATGGCACAAGATGGCCAGGACACCAGTCAAAAAATAGGCTTGTGGGAAACTGAAATTCGCAAATTGTGGGCGGTTTCCAATGACCGTAATAAGAAGTGGATCAAGGCCAATGAAAGTGGCGTGAGTAAGCTACAAAATTCGCTGGTTGGTCTAGAAACTAGCAATCGCGATTTGAACGCCGCAGTTGGGCGTCATGAAAGCGCGTTTGATCGGCAACAGGCGCTGATAGATCAACTCACCAGCCTTGAACTACAAATGCAACAAATCGTTCGTGGCCAACGCGATCTTGTGGATAAAGTGAACGGAGCCACCCAGGCGGTATCGAGTATGAGAGCCAACATTGTTAGCAAGGTAGATGACAACTCTGAAGCCATTCAATCTATCGATGCATTTCGTGTGGCCTTAAATTCAAGACTGTCAAATATGGAACGGCGTTTAAGTGCCGTCGCGGGAGCAGGTGGCCAGTAGTACTCCTTGAAGGAGAACTGGCGGCTAAGTTCACACGACTAAGGTGAAGTTCCTACATTAAAGGTGTGAACCAGTGCCGTGTTCTAGCGGCATTGCCCGGCATACTTGTGGCTTATCGATTGCTAGATTTGCCTACGTGGAAAAGGTCGACAACACTCATTCAGCAGTATTTGGCTGTGCCAGTTTACCGGCTTCCCGGCTGGCGAACTATGCCTTGGAGCAAGGTTGGCAGGTCAGGTCTAGCGACAAGATTTCTGTCGATGAATCGCTCTTGGTAGGATTGTTTGAGCTCAGCCAAGGAGATGTTACGGCAGACGTTCACCGTCGATTTCCGCACGCCTTGCTGGTTGTATGTTGTGGTGTAGAGATTGAAGGAAACGCTGATTTTGAGGTTGATCCTGACAACTATGGCGGTTTTTTACCGCAACTGTTTAGTCATGCGGGTAAGTTTTGGAAGAAAAATAAGAAAGTTCATGCGTTAGTGCGCGATGTCGCAATGCGGCGTCAACGCATGCATCAGCTAAACGAAATATCGCTGGCTCTGACAGGTCAAATGTCCCAGCAAGAATTGCTGCAAACCATTCTCAGTGAGGCAAGACGTATTGCTGGCTGTGAAGGCGGGTCGCTATTTTTAGTAGACGATGAAGGACCTGGCGAAGATATGCTGGTGTTTAAGCTGGCGCAAAATGATGCAGTCAGTTTTCCTTACGTAGAAACGAGATTGCCCCTGACTGCCGAATCCATCGCAGGCTACGTTGCGGTGACTGGATCCGAGCTGAATATCCAAGACGTCTATAGCCTGCGCGAAGACCTACCTTATAAATTTAATCCCAGCTTTGATGACAGTATGGGATATCGCACCCGATCTATGTTTACCTTACCTATGCGCGATCATCGCGGGCGGGTGGTGGGCGTATTGCAATTCATCAACCGGCTCAGCCAACGGACTCAACAGGTGGCGTCGTTTGGCGAGGAAACCGCAGAAGTATTGCGGGCCATTGCAAGCCAAGCGGCCATGTCCTTACAAAAAAACACCTTATTAGAAGACATCAACGAGCTGTTTGAGAGTTTTGTTCAAGCCAGTGTTAAAACCATTGAACGGCGTGACCCATCCACCAGTGGTCACTCTTTTCGCGTTGCGCAAACCACGGTTGCCTTGCTGCAATCGCTGCCCAATTCTGGTTTGCCGCAGTTCAAATCATTAGTATTGTCCGCCGAACATATTCGAGAGGTCAGGTATGCAGCATTGCTGCACGACTTCGGCAAAATCGGTGTACCTGAAGCCATCCTTATCAAAGCTAACAAATTGTCAGACGAGCGTTTAGAAATTATTCACTACCGTGTTGAGTTGCAGAAAGAGCGATTGAAGCGGCGGGCTGTAGAACAAGAAATAGAGTTACTGCACCATAATCCTGTGGATCATGAAGTGGCTCGCCGCCGTGTGCATCGAAAACTCGACAAACAGCTTTCTGTGTTGAGCCAATATTATGAGTGGGTTTTGAAAGCAAATAATCCCAATGTCATAGACGCAGGCGAATTTGGACACCTAGAGGAAATTCGCGACTACGCATTTCGAGAGCTCGACGGCACGGTGGGTGGAGTCATTACTGATCAGGATGTGCTTGCGTTGTCTATTCGCCGCGGCAGCCTCACGCCCGAGGAGCGCCGAAAGATCCAAGCCCACGTTGTCTATACAACGGAGTTTCTCTCGGTTCTACCCTGGCCGCCTGAGCTGGCACAAGTGCCAAAAATCGCGGGCGCTCATCATGAACGTATCGATGGAAGCGGCTATCCTCAAGGCCTGGTGGGTGAACAGATTCCATTGGCCAGTCGCGTGATGGCGGTATGTGATGTATACGATGCACTCACCGCGATGGATAGACCTTATAAGCCAGCCATGGGAACGGATACTGCCTTTGCTATTTTGCAGGATGAAGCGCGCCGCGGCTTATTGGACACTGATATGGTCAATATTTTTATTGCAAGCGGTTCCCACAACCTCGCCCAAGTGATCTAATTCAGCAGTTGTTCGAGTACCGGCACTTCGATGTGACGAGGTACGCCATTTCGCCGTTCTTCAAAAACAACCCCCAACTCAGTAATTTTTACGACTTTAAGCCCTTTGAACGGATCTCCTGCACGAAGGCTGATGCCGTCAACTCGAATCACGCATTCGCTGGGTATGTCGGTGTATAAGTGGCTGGTGAAGTTCAGCCCTAAGTAAATACTTTGCTGGTTTGAAGGCAACTCTGCCAAGGTGAGGAGTTTTGGCTTCAAGATTGCTTGCACCACTGGTGTAGTCTCAATGTTTTGCTCAGGTGTCCGCGGTGTAGATGTTTGCTGTGTAGGTATCTGCTGAACAGGTGCCAACTGAGGTGAAATTTGCTCGGCTGAGCCCCACTGTGACCAAACTAATAATCCTGCGTTAATTACCAGCACGGCAACCAAGGTCCAAATTAACCATTGCGGTGTACTTCGAGATTTTTGACGCGTTGTCGTTCTTAGCGCGACCCCTTCGCCCAGTTGTTCCGCTTGATTTTTTTTAAGCGCGTCGAGAATGTAGGACATGTTATGGCCTCAACTTCGGAGCGGGCAGATCAAGTCGTGCGCTTATTCGAATCCACGTCAACGGGCCTACCATTCCATCGGCGAGTAAGTTTTCTGCGCTTTGAAACTCTGATACAAAGTCTCGCAAGCTGCTGTCAAAATAGTCTGAGGTGGTTTCGATATCTTTGTGCGGATCTAGCTGGGCAAGCTTTTCCCGCAGCCATCGGACCGAGGGATGTTCAGTGCCTTGTTTTAATGTACCAATGTAACTTGGAGGTGTTTGCCAAAGCAGGATGTAGGTTCCAAACCAGTGGTCACGAAGGTCATTTCGAGATACGTGCATACGCTGCTGGTCAAGTTCTATTACATAACCGGAAGCATGGGTACTAAGCAGGGTGGCGTAAAATGGGGTGGGTGAGTCATCTAATAGCTCAAGTATAACGGGTGTGTTGAGCTGCTCTATTTCCGCCCAGCCGCCACTTCTTCGCAAACACTGCAAGCCTACCTGGGGGGCGAAATCACAGGGTATACCGCTTTGGTCGGGGGGATAATCTACCCCCCATTGTTCGAACAACAGCTGATATGCTTCTCGCTGTAATATGTAGGCACCCTTGAGTGGTCTGTCGAGAGATACACTTGATGTGGAAGTGCTCGTCTCAGAAGGGGCTATGATTGCACTGTTCGTCACACCATTTATTGAGTTGGTTGGACGACTTGTTTGTTGTAAAGTGTTTTCAGGCTCAGGCTCTGGCTCTGACTCAGGCGGCGCGAGTTGTACTGTACTGTGCGGGGTCGATGCAAAAAGCGTATCTTGCGGCCGAGTAGTGTATGCCCACAGTATGAGTCCAAGGGTCGCTACAACAACGAATGCAGTTCCGATCTGATAGGGTCTCGGTGCGCCCCAACGAGCAACGGGTTTTCCCAGTACTTCCTGCGATGCCTGTCGAATCAGAGAGGCGTCGACTTGATACAAGCCTTGCACATATGCCCCCAGTAGGGCTCGGTCAGCGATTACGTTTATTAGACGTGGTGTACCTTTGGAAAAACGATACAACGCATTCAACGCCCGGTCGGTGAAAATATTAGGATTACCCCCAACCCGAGCCAGGCGGTGGCTAACATAGTGTTTGGTGTCTTGTTTGCTCAGTGGAGTGAGGTGGTATCTTGCGGTTATCCTTTGCGCAAGCTGGCGCAGTTCTGAACGTGCCAGTTGTTCACCCAGTTCTGGTTGTCCTAATAGTATGATCCGTAGCAGCTTTTTTTCGTTTGTTTCCAAATTTGTTAACAGTCGAACTTGCTCCAGCACAGCCGGTGTCAAATTTTGTGCTTCATCTATGATGACTACAGTGCTGCGGCCAGCTTGATGTGTTTTAAGTAGATGTCTATTCAGCAAGTCGATGTATTGTTTAACGCTCTGCACCGTATCGGGTGTGTAGACAATACCCAGTTCGTCACAGAGTGACTCAAGCAATTCTCTCACTGTCAGGCGTGGATTTAAAATAAACGCCACATCGAGGTCGGGTGGCGTTTTATCCAACAAATTTCGCAGTAATGTGGTCTTGCCTGTGCCTACTTCGCCGGTAATGAGGACAAAGCCGCCATGCGAAAAACCGTATAAAAGATGGGCCAGCGCTTCGTTGTGAGCTTCGCTCAAGAACAGGAAGCTAGGGTCTGGCGCAATAGAGAACGGTTCCTGATGAAATCCGAAATGCTCTTGATACATGGCTAGGTGGCCGTGCTCATTCTAGCCGTGCTCATTCTAGCTATGATGCGTGCGTCTTTTGCTAACCATAGAGACTTGATCCACTGGGCGAGTTCGACGCGTTGTAGTTTGCCCTGAGGGTCAACAATGGTTGTAGGAATCTGATGAGGGGTG
>QIGT01000117.1 GCA_003230835.1 Gammaproteobacteria bacterium | reverse complement strand
ATAGAATACGGCGGCTTCGAATTCTGGCTAATGACAACAGAGCAATTATGGTAACTATTCGCCTTGCACGACACGGTGCCAAGAAAAATCCTTTTTATCACATCACCGTAGCAGACCGGTCCGCCAGTCGTGACGGACGTTTTGTGGAACGTTTGGGTTTCTATAATCCAGTCGCTAAAGGCCAAAGTGAAGGTCTGCGCCTTGACCTAAACCGCGTCGATTACTGGTTGTCGGTTGGTGCGCAGCCATCAGATATAGTGAAAAAGCTCATCAAGCAAGTGCGCAATAACGAAACTGCAGCGCAAGCGAGCTAGACTGTTTGCTCGCTCCGCCTGAATAGATTTATTCAGCGCGGATATTTGTAGCGCTTACTGTGTGGCCTGTGATGTGACTCCTATCGAGGACCCAAACGACATTCTGGTCATTGGTCGCATTACCGGTCCCTACGGAGTGAGGGGCTGGGTGCATTTACAGTCATTCACTTCTCCGGCCCAGAATCTCGCGCAATATTCGCCGTGGTATTGGCAGCAGAACAAACAATGGTCTGTGTTCGCTCCAAGCCAAATCCGCAACCATCGCGGCGGATTGGTGGCGTTGGTAGAAGGCTACAATGACCGAGATCAAGTGCGCCAGCTGAATGGCATTTTGATTGGCGTCGCTCGGACAGTCCTACCAAAGTTGGATGTCGATGAATACTATTGGCGCGATTTGATTGGCTGTCGTGTGATCTGTGCAGGCGATGAGATTGGTACGGTCAGACAGTTGCTGGAAACTGGTGCCAATGACGTGCTGATGATCAAGCCAACTCTAGCCCCTGCAGAGGCCCAAGCCGCCGATTCGACAGACATCTTGATTCCCTTCGTTGCAGCTTATGTGTTGATGGTCAATCTAGATGATAAGGTCATACATGTTGATTGGCAGGTAGATTGGTAGTGAAAGCGCTGGCACGTTCCGAAATCGATAGGCAAATAGAGGTTTAAACCAATGTGGTTTGGTGTGGTGACGCTATTTCCAGAAATGTTTGACGTGACTCGGGTCGGTGGTGTTTTTAAGCGAGCACTGGAGGCAGAATTGCTGACCCTAGAATTGTTCAATCCTCGAGACTACACCTTGGATAAGCACCATACAGTAGATGGCCGCCCCTACGGCGGTGGTGCGGGTATGGTGATGATGGCACAGCCCCTAAATGCAGCGTTGGATGCGGCGCAAGTAGCAGCTCCGTGTGTGTGTGATGTGGTGCTGTTGAGTCCACAAGGCCAGACACTGCGGCAGCAATATGCACTATCTCATTGCCACGATAATGGCTTAATCTTAATTTGTGGTCGCTACGAGGGCTTGGATGAACGATTTGTGCAAAGCCGAGTGGATATGGAGCTTTGCATCGGTGACTACGTACTCAGTGGCGGAGAATTACCCGCCATGGTGGTCATGGATGTCGTAGCCAGGCATATTCCTGGCTTTTTGGGTAACAGTTTGTCAATAATTGACGAATCACATCTTGATGACACGCTCGATTACCCTCACTATACGCGCCCCGAAAACAGCGATGGATCAGTGGTGCCGAGTGTGTTGCTGAGTGGCGATCATCGAAAAATCTCTTCGTTTAGGCGTCAAGAGGCATTACAGAGAACTTTTCAGCGGCGACCTGAGTTATTAACCCGCAAGGTGTTTACCGAGCAAGATCGAAAGTTGTTACAAGAGAACTTTGCAAAAGGGTGAAAGTTAAGGTCGGCGAAACCCGATGCACAAAACATAGGCGCTGTATGCAAAGCGTTCATAGAGTGAGATAAAGATGCGTAGAAACAAAATAATCGAAGCAATAGAGAACGACCAGGTGAAAGAAATTCCTGATTTCAGTCCTGGTGACACCGTGGTGGTGCAAGTTCGGGTAAAGGAAGGCTCTCGCGAGCGGTTACAGGCTTACGAAGGCGTTGTTATTGGGCGGCGTAATCGAGGTCTTAATTCTTCCTTCATTGTCAGAAAAATATCTCATGGTGTTGGGGTGGAACGAACCTTCCAATCCCACAGCCCGATGATTGCCAGCATTGAAGTCAAGCGTCGTGGTGATGTTAGACAAGCCAAACTCTATTACCTACGTGAACGATCTGGTCGGTCTGCTCGAATCAAAGAGAAAATCGGCTAGGAAAGAGAAGAGAGAGCCAGCTCACTAGGTTGGGGAGAGAGGGGGAGAGAGATACCTAGTAAGCTGGTCAGATAACCGGGAGAGATGTCCGTGTTATCTTGGTTGCTTCAATCTGCCATTGGGGACTTTGGCAACTTCGTTGAAGCTCACTTTAGTTAATGCAGAGGGCGTGCCAACTTTGCACCACCGCTCTAGAAAAAGCACTCACTTGCTTGACAGTCTGTTATAAATCAATAGGTTATCCTATGTTCTATTCACTCTCAGCTATTCCTTTGGAACCCTGCGCAACAATCTGATGTTGACTTATAGGGTCACTGATCGTCACATTGCGACGGATGCTGAGAACCATTTACCATTTTGATCGTGAATTCGGGTTGTTTGGGTGTAGGAATTGACCATGTCAGTGCCTAATGTGGACATTGAGCGCTATTTAGATGCCATGTGGCTAGAACGAGGGTTAAGCGACAACACTCTGGCTGCCTATCGCCGAGATCTCAACAAAGCCAACGATTGGCTAGTGAAACGTGGGAAATGTTTGCTCGATGCGACCCCAACAGATCTTCTGGAGTGTATGTCCCAGCGTCTGATTACAGGTATGAGTAGTCGCAGTGTTGCTCGTTGGCTCAGTGCGCTGCGTGGATTTTATCGACACCAAATTCTCAACGGCAGTATGCAAGACGATCCCTCCGCACAACTTGAGCATCCAAAAATTGGCCGCCCCTTGCCCAGTGTCCTGTCTGCGCAGCAAATCGAAAGCCTGTTGGATGCACCAGACACCTCAACTACACTTGGACTACGCGATCGGGCCATGCTCGAGCTGTTGTATGCGAGCGGGCTACGCATCAGTGAACTTATCCAGCTTGAAATGAGTCAAATAAACAGTCGCCAGGGTGTTGTTCGGGTTATTGGCAAGGGCAACAAGGAACGATTGGTACCGATGGGTGAAGTTGCGATGGAATGGATACTGCGCTATTTCCAACAAGCCAGGCAGAACTTGTCCAAAGGTGGGCCTGTTGTTTTTCCGAGTAATCGGGGAAAGATGATGACTCGACAGACCTTTTGGTATGCGATTAAGCGTTATGCCTTACAGGCTGGTATTACGAGTCATGTGTCGCCACATACTTTACGCCATGCATTTGCCACACATCTGGTAGATAATGGCGCCGATTTGCGGGCTGTGCAGATGATGCTGGGTCACAGTGATCTGTCGACGACGCAAATTTATACCCACGTTGCACAACAAAGGTTGCAAACACTGCTGCAAGAACATCACCCACGAGGCTAACCCAGGTAGTTGTTGGGAACATGATGGTAGCTATTTTGCAACGTTAGAAGTTAAAGGTTAAAGGCTGATCAATGCAGACAATTTCATGGCAACGAAAAGGGCCCTACACTCCGTTTTTTTACCGGCTTTTTTGCCCGCTAATCGTGCTACTACTCGTTAGTTTAATAATTCCCGCTGGGAATGCTGCGCAAGCAAAAGGTTATCCCGAAGGTAGTGAAAAGCTGCTGGCCCAGTTACAAGTTGTGATGCCTGAATTGCCCATCCAAGCGGTTTATAAATTACCGTTAGCGGGCATGTTTGGGGTTGAGCTTGCAGGCGGTCAGACCCTGTATGGAACCGCAGACGGCCAGTACTTTATCGCCGGAGACTTGTACCAACTCAAAGACAAGATTGTGAATTTGGCTGAAGTACGACGATCTGTCGCTCGTAAGGCGGAGCTTGCCAAAGTACCACTCGAGCAGATGCTGGTATTTTCACCTGCTGGTGAGACCAAGACCCATGTGAGTGTTTTCACCGATGTTGATTGCTCTTTTTGTCGCAAGTTGCATCTAGAGATGGCGGAATTGAATGCGCGAGGTGTTGAGGTTCGTTACCTAGCTTATCCTCGGGCAGGAATTGGCACCCCAACTTATACCAAAATGGTTTCAGCTTGGTGCTCTGATGATCCAAACGCTGCCATCACCGCATTAAAAACGGGTCAAAGCATCCCGATGAAGCAGTGCGACAATCCAATTACCAGCCACTACGAACTTGGCAGGCGGGTAGGGGTAAGTGGTACGCCAGCGATTGTCACTGCCAGTGGAGAGCTGTTGCCAGGATACATGCCAGCGGCGGAATTAGCCGCAGCCATTGGTCTAGACTAAATTATGGCTAATGTTGTACGGCTTGGAATAGCCGGCTTGGGGACAGTTGCCCAAGGAGTGCTGAATATATTGCAGCATAATCACGCAATTATATTGGCACGATCCGGTGTTGATCTGCGTGTTACGCGAGTGGCTAGCCGCGCTGCTAAGCGCGATGTCGATCTGTTAGGAGCAACCTTTAGCACTCAGCTTGACACGCTTTACAACAGTGATGATGTGGACATTGTAGTTGAGTTGATTGGTGGTGAAACGACCGCTCGTGATCTGATCGAGGCATCATTGGCCGCCAACAAGCCAGTAGTCACCGCCAACAAGGCAGTCGTTGCGAATTTTGGAAACCAGCTATTGGCCAGTAATCAGCACGTTGCGTTAAAATTCGAAGCTGCGGTGGCCGGTGCGATACCTATTCTGCAGGCCATTCAACAAGGCCTTGTTGCTAATCGCTTTGAGCACGTGGTCGGTATTATCAATGGTACATGCAACTATATTCTTACCGCTATGCAGCAAAGTGGGACAGCCTTCGATGTTGCTCTGAGCGCTGCTCAAGAGCTGGGGTATGCAGAAGCCGACCCTACATTTGACGTGGAGGGCATTGATGCTGCACACAAGTTAGCGATATTGTTGGCGTTGGCCTATGACACTCAATTCAATTTTGATGACATTTACATCGAAGGGATCAGTAAAATTTCCCCTGCAGACATTATCTATGCACAGGAGCTGGGATACTGCATTAAGCATGTCGGCATCGCTCGGCGCAGTGCAGGATCAGATGATGACAACGATGGCGTGATTGAAGCTCGGGTACACCCTGTGTTACTGCCAGAGCATCAACTGTTAGCCAACGTCAACGACGTGGCAAACGCTATTTTGATTAAATCTGACGCAGCTGGGCATACATTGTTCAGTGGTCCTGGTGCGGGTGGTGCAGCGACTGCTTCGGCGGTTCTTAGCGATGTTGTCAATGTTGCACAAGACCTACTGCGTGGGGGTGAAGGCCCCACGACACAAAATCGAGCGCCGGTAACGATTGTACCGATAGCTCAAGTGCGAAGCCCACATTACCTGCGCATTCCTACCCAAGACCAACCCGGCGTATTTGCTGCGGTAGCGCAAGCTTTGTCTAACCATGAAATAAGCATCGAAGCCGCAATACAAAAACAGCCAAGCTCGGTTGACGAGATTGTTGATATCGTCATATTGACGGGCATTGCGACAGACGCTGCGATCCAGGCTGCGCTAGGAGAAGTGCAGCAATTACCGCAGATGGCTGGAGAGATTGCCCGCATTCGGGTTGAAACTCTCGAGTGATCATCCGTCGCCGTGAAGTCGGTTCGCCAGATGACTTGGTAGACGTTAAACATGATATTTTGCGGCGCGTTTATAGTGCGCGAGGCATACGTTCGAGCTCGGAAGTGGACCGAAGTTTAAAATCTCTCCTGCCGCCGACCCAATTACCTGATATTGATATCGCGTCTAAAAGGCTGGCTGATGCTATACAACAGCAGCAAAGTATTCTAATCGTGGGCGACTTTGACGCAGATGGTGCAACTTCAGTCGCTCTGTGCATGATTATTCTGCAGCAAATGGGTGCTGAAAAAATTAACTACCTGGTGCCGAATCGATTCGATTTCGGCTATGGCTTGTCACCGGAAATCGTCGAGCTGGCTGAGCAATTTGAACCTGATGTGCTGGTGACCGTGGACAATGGTATTTCCAGTGTTGCTGGTGTGGCGTTGGCAAACACGAAAAATATAGACGTGATTATCACTGATCATCACCTTGTTGGTGTCGATCGCCCAGCTGCGTATGCCATCGTGAATCCGAATCTGCCGGAATCGACATTTGCCAGTAAGTCGATGGCCGGGGTTGGCGTAGCCTACTACTTGATGGGGGCAGTGCGTCGCGAATTGCAGTCGCGAGACTGGTTTGGCGATCATCGCGAGTTACCTAATATGGCCGCCCATCTTGATCTGGTCGCCTTAGGGACAGTTGCAGATGTAGTACCCCTTGACCGCAACAATCGAATACTTGTGTACCAGGGTTTGCAACGTATTCGTGCCGGACACTGTAAACCAGGAATAAAGGCCATCGCGCATATCGGTAAGCGTCAACTGCAGACCATGTCAGCCCAGGATCTAGGTTTTGCGCTTGGTCCTCGGCTCAATGCTGCGGGTCGTTTAGAAGATATGGCAATTGGCATTAAGTGTTTGATGACCAGCGATCTGACCGAAGCCAAACGCTTCGCGACAGCATTAGATGAGTTGAACAAAACTCGTCGCCAGCTCGAACAGGTAATGGTGTCAGATGCGGAAATTGTAATTGCCCAAGCCCAAGCTGATACCGATAAGGTCGGGCTTGCGGTATACCACGCTTCGTTTCACCAGGGTGTTGTTGGTATTGTTGCTGGTAGAATTCGAGAAAAATTTAACAAGCCAGCCATTGTGTTTGCAGATGCTGGAGATGTCGCGCCAGATGAGTTAAAGGGGTCTGCGCGGAGTATTGCAGGTTTGCATATACGTGATGTGCTAGATCAAGTTGCCACCTCGCACCCCGGATTACTGCTGAAGTTTGGTGGTCATGCCATGGCGGCTGGCTTGAGTATCAAACGCGTTCACCTCCAACGCTTTGGAGTCATCTTTGATAAGGCAGTGCGAGAGCGGGTTGATGAAGAAATGTTGGCGGCCAATTTACTCACCGATGGAGAGCTCGATGCTGCAGACCTCAGCATCGATACCGCCAATGTCATCGGCGCAGGCGGACCCTGGGGGAGTGGCTTTGCAGAGCCGAGTTTCGTCGGAAGATTCGAACTTGTCAGCCAACGGGTTGTCGGCGAAATTCACTTGAAGTTGGTTGTCAAACTTGATGCAAGGGTAGTGGACGCGATTGCCTTTCGGCAGCCACCTTTAGCATCAAAGGTTAAGCGTGTCAGGTTAGTCTACAAAGTGAGCGTCAATGACTACGGCGAGTGGCCAACGGTTCAGTTGATGGTGGAGTACGTTGAGGCATTACCTTAAACTAGCGCCTTAGAATACGAGATTGATCCATGGCTGAAATCACGGCTATTCGAGAATGCCTTAAAGACCTGAGTGAGCGCGAGGTGACGCTTCGGGGGTATCTTTGACTACGATGCAAAACTAGACCGCTTAGAAGAAGTAGAGCGCGAGTTGGCAGATGGTGCGGTATGGGACAACCCTGACGTAGCACAAAGGTTAGGCAAGGAGAGGGTCAGCTTAGATCGTGTGGTGAATGGGCTGGGTTTGTTAGAAGAGCAAATAGCAGACTTCAGCGAGCTGGCGGAAATGGCCAGCGAAGAAGGTGACAGCCAAGCCCTAGATGATATCGCCGCGGAGTTAGAGCAGCTTGAGAGTCAGCTGGCTGCACAAGAATTTCAACGCATGTTTCAAGGTGAGTTTGATGGTGCGAATGCTTACTTGGAAATTCAGTCAGGATCTGGTGGTACAGAGGCTCAAGATTGGGCAGAGATGTTGCTACGGATGTATCTGCGTTGGTCAGAAAAAAGAGGTTTCAAAACGGACGTGACCGAGCTGAGTCCAGGTGAAGTGGCAGGTATCAAAAGTGCCACGGTTGAAATACAAGGCGAGTATGCTTACGGTTGGTTGCGTACAGAGACCGGTGTTCATCGCTTAGTGCGCAAGTCGCCGTTTGACTCTGGTAGTCGCCGTCACACATCTTTTGCATCTGTGTTTGTATCAGCAGAAATTGATGACGACATAGAGATTGATATTAACCCTACTGATGTACGGGTGGATACTTACCGTGCAAGTGGTGCAGGTGGACAGCACGTCAATCGCACAGACTCTGCAGTTCGACTCACACATTTACCCACCAATACTGTTGTGCAGTGTCAGAGTGAACGTTCGCAACATCAAAACAAAGATCATGCCTATAAGCAGTTGCGAGCAAAACTTTACGAGCTAGAAATGCAAGCCCGTCGCACTGAGCAACAAGCCATTGAAGACGCCAAAGCTGATATTGGCTGGGGCAGTCAGATTCGCTCGTATGTGCTAGATCAATCCCGGGTTAAAGATTTGCGCACCCATGTTGAAAGAATGGATCCCAACAACGTGTTGGATGGAGATATTGATGGCTTTATTCAAGCCAGCCTTAAAGCCGGTTTATAAACCGGCGAGAGAAATGTAGTAGTGAATGTGGAAAACAGCGATGAGTAAAGAGCGATGAGTGAAGAACGAGACGAAGCAACTGCTCGACGTAATAAGCGTCAGGCCTGGATCGCTGCGACCGGGGGCTATGCCAACAGCTTTAGGCGGCAGCATTTAGCAACCCAATTACGCGACAAATTTTCTGCAGCAGACAAAGCCACGCTTGAACAAGCTCAGGAAGCAACCGCGGTTTGTGGGCGGGTCATGTTGCGCCGGGTTATGGGCAAGGCCAGTTTTATCACGCTGCAGGATTC
>QIGT01000528.1 GCA_003230835.1 Gammaproteobacteria bacterium | reverse complement strand
CGGGCTTAGAGACCCACCCGGATCATGCGCTTGCCAAACAACTTATGCCGAAAGGGGCTGGTGCGGTGTTTTCTTTTGAAGTGAAGGGTGGCCGAGAAGGCGGGCGCGTGTTCATCGAGTCTCTGGAGTTGTTCTCCCACCTGGCAAATGTTGGTGACGCAAAATCTCTTGTCATCCATCCGGCCAGCACCACGCATCATCGTATGGATGAGGCGAGTTTGCAGGCGGCGGGTATAGCCCAGGGTCTGGTAAGGGTCAGTGTTGGCTTGGAAGACCCAGCGGATCTCATCATCGATTTAAAGGCTGGTTTGCGCGCGATTAAGCACGCCACCTCCGCACAGGTGGTGAACTAACATGCGCGTTCAGCTCAATGGAGCGCTGGCATACTATGGCACAGGTAGCGTTCAGCCTTCTGTTGATATGCCAACAATTTTGTTCATTCACGGTGCAGGTTTTGATCATAGTGTGTGGGTAATGCCAGCACGGTACTTCGCCCGACACGGATATCGAGTGATTGCTCCAGACTTGCCGGGGCATGGTCGAAGTGAGGGTCCAGCGCTAGCCAGTATTGATGCCATGGCTGATTGGTTAGCCCGTCTGCTGCAACAGGAAGGTGGCGGCGAAACAACCATCGTCGGCCATAGTATGGGTGCCTTAGTTACTCTGGCGATGGGTGCAAAGCATCACAGGTTGTGCCATCGCCTTGCAGTTTTGGGGGCTGCTTTGCCCATGCCCGTGGGTGCTGTGTTGCTCGATGCTGCTGCAGATAACCATCATGCTGCTATTGATATGGCCAATACTTGGAGTCACAGTACCCAAGGTCGTCTAGGCGCTGCGCAAACACCGGGGTTGAGTAACTATATAAGCGGTCAGCGGTGGTTGGAGCGAATGTCTGATGGGGTTTTTCACACAGACCTGATGGCCTGTAACAGTTATACCGCTGGGTTGGATGTTGGGGATTTACCGACCTTAGTCATTGTTGGCGAGAAAGACAAAATGACACCCTTAAAGGCGGGTCTGAATGTGGCGCGCAGCTTAAATCAATCACAGACGGTGATGTTACCTGGCTGTGGGCATAGCATGATGTCAGAGCAACCTAATCAAGTGCTAGACGCACTGGCTAATTTTATTCTGCCTTGAGGGAAATACGATGACAGAAATTTGGTATGCGAGCCTCCTTTGGGTGGTCACTCATCTTGCAGTGTCGAGTACTTTGTTGCGTCCAGTACTGGTCAAGCGTGTGGGGGAACGGGGCTACTTGGCTGCGTACACATTATTGGCCGTTGCTAGTTTGGGCTACTTGATTTGGGTATATAGCGATGTTCCCAGGGTTGATTATTGGTGGGAACCAAACATTAGCCTGTATTGGCCAGCAAAGTTACTTTTGCCTTTGGCATGCATCTTTTTGGTGGGTGGGTTTATGGTCAAGAACCCTACGCTAGTGGGTATGACGTTGACGGAATCGCAGGCGCACAACCTCGCCAAAGGCGTCACGCGGATTACCCGACACCCGTTTCAATGGGCGGTGATTGTTTGGGGAGTAACCCATGTGATAGCCAATGGAGATGGGGTATCGGTGATATTTTTCGGTAGTTTTGTGGTCTTGAGCGGCGTGGGATCGATGCTGATGGATGTTAAAAAGTCACAAACTATGGGCGAAGCTTGGCGCATATATGCTTCTGTGACCTCGAACGTCCCATTCTGGGCGATTTTAAGAGGCAAAAATAAGCTCGTGCTGAGCGAACTGTGGTTACCGATTGCGGTAGGGCTCGCCACCTATGTAGGCTTGTTCTTTTTCCACGAAGCCATCACTGGTGCGGTGGTGGTTTAGCCAAGTATCGGTGCTAGGGAACCAGAGGTTCCCTAGGTTGTTATCGCGGTAGTGATGCTCTGTGTCAGTTGGTCATGCGAGTCGTTGAAAAAATGATCAGCGCCGGGAATCAAGAACGTCTCGACATCTGCCCAGGCGGAAAACTTCTGCGTATCGACGTAGTCATCTTGATCACCCGCGATGGCAATGACCTGGGTATCGGTGGGAGGTTCCCCGGCAAATGGCATCACACCCGTCGGTGGTGCTATGAGTAGGGTGTACGTCGGGGTTAGTGCGTTCAGACCTTGCCATACGATGGATGAACCAAAGGAGTATCCTGCCAGCCACAGTTTGTCACGGGGGTATTCGTTGGCAACCCATTGAGCTGCGGCGGCGAGGTCCTCAACTTCACCCACGCCGTTGTCAAAACTACCGGCACTGTTGCCGACGCCGCGAAAATTGAAGCGCAAACAGTTGATCCCTTGACCCAACAGCACCCCTGCAATGGTGTCGAGTACCGCATCATGCATGTTTCCCCCATACTGGGGGTGCGGGTGACATAACACGGCGGTAATGGTTTTTTCGTTGGTCGCACATTCATGGAATGCATCGAGGTTCCCTACTGGGCCGGCTATGTTCATGTTGCTTCGCGTCCTGAATAATCGAGCATCGTAGCAATTTGTAACAGGTTCAGTACATTTATCCCTTGATATATTTTTCAAACTTACTACTTTGGCCAACTTTGAAAAGAACGTACGCCTGCAATCGAAAGGAGATGTAGATGATAGAGGTTAAGAACCTGGTTCGCCGCTACGCAGAATTTGCGGCGGTGGACGATGTATCTTTCAGTATTGGACCCGGTGAGGTTGTGGGTTTGTTAGGGCACAACGGTGCGGGAAAGACCACTATTATGAAGATGCTCACGGGTTTTCTTGAGCCTTCAGCAGGCCAAGTGAAAATTGATGGTCTAGATGTTCAGGAGCATGGCAATGCTGTGCAGGCGCGAATGGGTTATCTGCCAGAGAGCTTACCTTTGTATCCAGAATTAACCGTCGTAGATTACTTGTCCCACGTTGCCCAGCTGCGAGGGTTAGCCGCCAGTGATATTCGCAACAGTGTAGCGCAAGTGGTGGCCTCAACGAGTTTAGAAGAAAAGGCTTTTGATGAAATTCAAACTCTTAGCCGCGGGTACAAACAACGCGTAGGCGTGGCGCAAGCGATACTGCACAGACCTAAGGTACTTGTCTTAGATGAACCTTCCAATGGTTTGGACCCAAACCAAATTCAACAGATGCGCGGTTTAATTCGCTCGCTGTCCCAGAACGCCACGGTCATCTTGTCTACCCACATCATGCAGGAAGTGAATGCTATGTGTGATAGAGCGATTATTTTGAACGCGGGGAAGGTGGTGGTAGATGAACGTCTAGAAGAACTACAAAAAACAACCTTGGTTCGGGTTCGAACCAGCGCTGATGCAAACCTGGTTGCGGCACTGGCCGATGTGCCCGAAATCGGCGACGTCGCCGCGTTACAAGACGGTGTGTGGCGTATTGGCCTCAACCATGACGCAGGTGTAGAAATTGAGGCGGGTGTTGCTGCCATCGCCAATTGTTTGGTGGCGGCACAAATTGCGATCTATGAGTTGACGCCTCAAGTTCGAGATCTAGAGACGCTGTTCGCGGAAGTGACAGAAACGCCAACCGGAGTTAAAAATGCAGCTTAGTTTGATCTCTCAAATACAGCGAAAAGAACTCACATTGTTTTTCACTTCTGCGGTGGGGTATTTGTTTCTGGGTGCATTCTTGGTCGCGAGTTTGTTCATATTCTTTTGGGTAGAGGCTTTCTTTGCGCGCAATATTGCAGATGTGCGTCCGTTATTTGAATGGTTCCCGATTCTGCTGATTTTTTTCACAGCCACTATCACCATGCGTATGTGGAGTGAAGAGCGGCGTTCGGGAACATTGGAGTTTGTTGTCACTGTTCCTGTGAGTACATGGGAGTTTGTGCTTGGGAAATTTTTGGCTTGTTGGTCTCTGTTAGCCATTGCCTTATTGCTGACCTTGCCGTTACCGATCACTGTTGCAGCCATCGGTGACCTGGATTGGGGTCCAGTATTTACGGGTTATATCGCCTCACTATTGCTGGGCGGGGCCTACATAGCCATTGGTTTGTTTGTTAGCGCTCGCACAGACAGTCAAATTGTGAGTCTGATTGTTACATCACTTTTGTGCGGAATATTTTATCTGTTGGGTAGTGGCACCATTACAGACTTGTTCGGCGGATGGCAGCAAGATCTATTGAGTGCAATAGGCAGTGGCGCGCGGTTCGAATCGATAACACGGGGTGTACTCGATGTACGCGATCTGTATTTTTATCTTTCGATTCTAGGTTCTTTCTTGGCGATGAATGTCTTTGCCTTGGAAAAAGAAAGGTGGGCTGCGGATGGCAACAAAAAATTACATGATCGATGGCGCCTCGGTACAGGTTTGCTTGTGCTTAATTTTCTGCTCGGTAACGTGTGGCTAAACAATGTCAGTGTGTTGCGCTTTGATATGACTGAAGGGCGTATCTACAGCATTTCAGATGCAACTCGAGGTTACTTGAATCAACTGCAAGAACCACTTCTGATACGAGGCTATTTTAGTGCTAAAACGCATCCGCTGCTGGCGCCATTGGTGCCGCGCATGAAAGATTTACTGCAAGAATACGAAGTAGCGGGTGGTGGCCACGTTCGGGTCGAGATCATTGATCCGGCGTCTGCGCCTGAACTCGAAGATGAAGCCAATAACAAATATGGTATTCGCGCAGTGCCCTTTCAAATTGCAGATCGATATCAAGCGAGTCTGATCAACTCTTACTTCGACATTCTAGTGCTCTATGGCGATCAGTATGAGGTGTTGAATTTTCGCGATCTCATTGAAGTCAAAGCTCAGGGTGAAACCGATATTGATGTGCAGTTAAAGAACCCGGAATTTGATGTGACTCGCAGTATTAAGAAGGTCCTTTATGGTTTTCAAGGTGGCAGTTCTATCTTTGACAACATTGTTGAGCCGGTAGAGTTTGTTGGTTATGTCTCCAACGATGAGTTATTGCCTGAGCCCTTGATTGAGTTCAAACAAGTTGTCAATGAGGTGCTGGCAGAGTTGGCGCTTGAGGGTGGTGATAAGTTCACATCCGAATTGGCTGATCCTAATGCAGGGGATGGACAATTAGCCTTGGACATAGCCGCACAATATGGCTTTCAACCCATGGCCACGAGTTTGTTTGACGAAGCGCGTTTCTACTTTTACTTGACCTTGCGCGGTGCAGACACTGTGGTACAAATACCGCTACCACCGAGCCTTTCTGCAGACGCATTGAGGCGAGGTATAGATGAAGGATTGAAACGTTTTGCCAGTGGGTTATTGAAGTCTGTGGTGCTGAGTGCGCCTGCAGTGGTGCCTTCATATATGCGGCAACAAGGCACCACACCTAGCAATGAATTTTCTCAGTTGCAAAGTTTTCTTACCAGTGACTTTGATGTGACTACAGATGATTTGAAGTCTGGAGTAGTGCCTTCGAAAGCAGATTTGCTGGTGGTAGTTGACCCCATCGATCTTGATGATCTACAAGTGTTCGCCATTGACCAATTTCTGATGAAGGGTGGTACGGTGGTTGTGTCAACGGCAGCTTTCGTGACACAACCGGTAGAAGGTCGCCTGGAAGCTTCAGCGCGCACCAGCGGCTTAGTTGATTGGCTAAAGCATCAAGGCGTAGAAGTAGGTGAGTCGTTGGTCATGGATCCACAAAACTCTGCTTTCCCGGTTCCCATCACGCGTGAGGTTGGTGGCTTCAGTTTTCAAGATCTGGTCATGTTGGACTATCCCTATTTTATTGACGTTCGCGGTGAAGGTCTAAATGAAGACTCACCGATCAATACTGGCATCCCGCAAATTACGTTCTCTTGGGCGTCACCCGTAGGCGTGGCAGAAAGAGAGGGTATTGTTGTGACACCCCTATTGCGCAGTAGCCCTGCTAGCTGGTTGTCTCAGGACACCAATATCATGCCTCGATATTCAGAAGATGGTGTTTCTGCTTTCAGCCCCGTGGGAGAGCAGGGCTCACACAATTTAGGCGTGGTGCTGGAAGGTCGTTTCGAGAGCTACTACGCCGACAAGGTGTCGCCCTTGTTAACTGCTGAACAAGACAAAGATGATGCTGACAGCGACCCTGAGGCGGGTAGTTCGCAAGACGATGCGCTTAGCCTTGGCGTGCTTTCCAGCGTGATCGGCAGATCTCCTGAAGCGGCACGGTTGTTGGTGTTCGGCTCCAATGACTTTTTGGCAGATGAGACCATGCGCATGTTGGGCTCAGCCGATGGCACAGTGTACGGAAACTCTGTACAGATGTTAACGAATGTTGTGGATTGGGCGCTTGAAGACCAAAATCTCATTGGTATTCGCTCACGAGGCAATTTCAATCGAACCTTGCCTGGTATGGAAGTTGGCGAGCAGTCGATGCTTGAGTACTTTAACTATGCATTAGCGTTACTCGGTGTGTTTGTTGTTATGTTTGTCTTTCGTGCCAGAGTACGCTCGCGAACACGATATCAACGTGAGTGGTTGGCACACGCAACAGGAGAACAAGCATGAATACGCGATTAGGATTGCTGTTTGGCCTGGTGATTGTGCAAATTGTTCTAATTGCTGGTTTCTGGTTTGGCGGTGGCTCGCAAGACACTAGCGAGTCAGTTTTGCTTGATATTGACCCTCAAACGATTACCAAAATCAAAATCAGCGACAGTGAAACAAACACCTTACTGCGGAGGGATGAGCAAGGTTGGGTTGTGCAATATGCGGGGGCAGGGGAAGAGGAAGATACAACATCTCCCGCAGACGCTGACAAAATCGCCACGATAATCGACAAGTTGGCAGGGTTGTCATCACCGTGGCCGGTTGCCACAAGTTCTGCTAGCAGCACCAGATTTGAAGTTGCCGAAGAAAATTTCCAGAGACGTGTAGAACTTTATGTTGCAGGTGATCTTGCGGGAGATCTCTATCTGGGCACTTCACCTGGCTTTCAGAAAGTGCACGCTCGACGAGGGCTGGAAAATAATGTTTACAGCGTTGCATTGTCTAACTACGAATTAGCAGCGGACCCAGACAGTTGGTTGGACAAACGTTTACTCGCAGTTCAACAATCGCCAGAAACGATATCTGTTCACTTTCGAGATGAAACCACTCGGCGTGAGAATTTGAGCAAGAGTGATGAGGGTTGGTTGATTAATGGTGATGCTGCGAATCAAGAAACGGTGACAACCTATGTCAACAGATATACAACCTTGCGAGTGCTGGGGCGCGCTGAAAAGACCGCGATAGAGAATTCAAATATCATCGCTGAAATTGAAACTAATTCTGCCGGTGAGGTGCAGAGGCTAAGTATTTTCAAGAATACCGAAGACGAGGAGGGGGATTATCTAGTGAAACTCGACTCTGCGCCTGAATACTATCGCCTTGCCACTTATGTTGCAGAGCAGTTGCTGATGCAAGATGTAGACTTTGCTGCTGCCAGCGAATGAAGCTAGTCGATGCCGAAGCAGACCATGTTGCGGCCGCCGTTTTTAGCTTTGTATAGGGCCCTATCAGCGATCTTTAATATGGCCTCTGGGGCATTGCCTTGTTGACATGCGGTGGCGACGCCGATGCTTGCAGAGACCGCTAGAGGAAAGCCGACTAAGTCTTTGTAGGGGTAACCCTCAATCCCCTTACGCAGGCGGTTGGCTAGTTTAATAGCTCCATCTTTAGACGTTTCCGGCAACAACAGGGCGAATTCTTCTCCACCTAAACGGCAGGCGATATCGGTAACACGTTTGACCTGATTGGCAACGGCAGAAACTGAAACCAACACGGCGTCTCCGACATCATGACCGAAAGAATCGTTTACTTTCTTGAAGTGATCTAAATCGAAGATAAGTACAGACAGTACGCTGCCATGTCGGCGCACCCTTTCGAATTCTTCGTTCAAGCGCTGCATGAAGTATCGTCGATTAAACAAATTTGTTAAGCCATCGGTGTGGGCCATGCGTTCAAGCTCGTCAGTCATCTCGCGAAGTTTCCGCTGTGCTTCTTGACGTTCTGTGATGTCACGAAACACCAAGGCGAGATCGGATTGCACATTGGAGCTGTCCAGCGGAGTAGATGATACCTCGTAAGCACGATGGTCAATGGTCAGTTCTGAATTAGATTGGGTTCGTTGTAGATTCTCCAACGGCAATTTCAACACAATGTTGTTGATTGGCGTGAAGAGAATACCCTTGGGGTTTGGCCATGCGGCTACCGCTGCAAGGTTTGCATCAATAATGATACCCGCATGGTCGATGACCAGAACGGGGTCGTTTAGCTGTTCTACAACATTGTCACGCACCACAGGTAGTCTGTTCAATATTCCGTATTGCAAAATCCCTCGGTCGAGAATACAGATCCCGAATAGAAATCCTAAGGCGGTGATATCTAGCCACGGATAAGGGTTGAGTGGGGACAGGCTGAATAGATTTGTTGCAAGCCCAATTAGGGGGGCAAATATTGCTGCCAGTAAAACTTGATAGTGTTGTTGGAACTGGGTCAAGGTGAAGACCAAAATCGCTGTCGACATCAATATCAATGCGTAGCAATACATCGCATGGATATAAAACCACGTGCCGTGCTCTACCACTAACCCCGTGTAGCCGCCGATTTTCACCAGCTTCCAATCCGCCCATATGAGACCGTGGTAGCTGTTGGTCAGTACTAGCGCCACTGTGATGAACGGAATAATAGAGGCTAAATTGAGGGCGGTATGTCCAGTCTTAAGCACACGCTGGCTGTAGGTGAGCGCAAACTGGAACCACGCTACTGGCGTGAGTGCGATACCAATGTAAGACAGTTGGTTGGCCAATAACTTAG
>QIGT01000341.1 GCA_003230835.1 Gammaproteobacteria bacterium | reverse complement strand
CCGCTGACCTATTGGGCATGCAGGCAGCATTGTATGTAAGCTCTGGAAC
This sequence comes from Gammaproteobacteria bacterium, assembly GCA_003230835.1. GTDB lineage: Bacteria > Pseudomonadota > Gammaproteobacteria > Pseudomonadales > Azotimanducaceae > UBA4421. Next base: position 9,002 of record QIGT01000341.1, on the reverse strand, counting down.
GCAATCGAATCTACTTGGAATCATGGCTCATTGCGGGCGGGGTGATGAGTACATTGTAGGTCAGGCAGCTCACACCTATCGCTTAGAAGGCGGTGGTGCTGCTGTATTGGGGGGCATACAGCCGCAACCTTTAGATCTCCAGGCAGATGGGACTTTTGATCTAGATGCCGTGGCGGCAAACATCAAGCCAGATAATTTCCACTTCGCCAAGACCCGCTTGCTGTGCCTAGAAAATACCCATGCGGGCATGTCGTTGAGCTTAGACTAATGTCGTTGAGCTTAGACTACATGCAAGCCGCGCGATCGTTGTGTGATAAATATTCTATTGGCCTACACCTAGACGGTGCGCGTTTTTTTAATGCTGCCATTGATCGACAACTCACGCCGAAGCAGTTAGCGGCTCCATTCGATTCAATTTCTATCTGTCTATCCAAAGGACTGGGTGCACCGGTGGGTTCAATATTACTGGGCTCTAAGGAATTTATAAAAGAGTCGCGGCGCTTGCGTAAAATGGTCGGTGGCGGCATGCGCCAAGCGGGTATTATTGCCGCTGGTGGGCTGCACGTGTTAACCCATAACATCGATCGACTGATAGAAGATCACCAGCACGCAGTCACTGTCGCCCATGCCCTTGGCGAACTTTTTGACCATTCTCAAGTTCGCCAAGCGACTAATATGGTGCATCTGGATATAGATCCAGAAACTTATAAACGACTACGAAAGCATCTCGCCGCAAACGATATCAGGGTAGATCGACCACGCTGGGTTATGCATCTAGATGTTGATGACGCTGACGTGACCCGTCTTGTCAGCGTACTTCAAGAGTTTAGAGGGCTATAGCAGCCGTTACCGTTAGTCTATAAGCCCAACACCAATTTAGACATGATGTTGCGTTGAATCTCATTGGACCCAGCGAAAATACTCACCTTACGAGTATTAAAATACTCCTGCGCTGTACCGTTTGCATCCTGCGGTCCAACTGCCTGAAAGTTGTCACCGGGAAATGGCGTCGATTGATCTAACGGCGCGGCATAGGCGCCTGAAATTTCCAAAGCTAACTCTGTAACGGCCTGTTGTATTTCAGTACCCCGGGTTTTAAGCATCGAACTTTCAGGGCCTACGTTTTGCCCTGCAGCTAAGGTACCCAGAATACGTAACTCAGTATATTCCATAGCTAAAATTTGGACTTCAATGTCATTGAAACGACGCTTGAATTCATCCATCTCCCAATAGGAGCTACCGGTACCGTCAAATTCGGCAGCAGCGAATGATCTAAGGTGTGTCATAGCGCCTTTTAGAGAGGGTGAGTAAGCATTGCCTCGCTCAAACTCTAAGAGATACTTTGCACAGGTCCAGCCCTTGCCTTCTTCGCCTACTAGGTTTTCCTTCGGCACTTTGACGTCTTCGAAATATACTATGTTAATTTCTTGGAAGCCTTCACCCGGCTCATCCAGGGTGACAATGGGTTGCACATCGATACCTGGCGTTTTCATATCAATGAGTAAGAAACTTATGCCGAGCTGTCGGATGTCTTCAGTACTGGTTCTTACCAAGCAAAAAATCCAATCGGCGTATTGCGCCAGGGTAGTCCAGGTCTTTACGCCATTGACCAAGTAGTGATCGCCCTTATCTTCTGCCTTGGTACTCAACGACGCCAAATCAGAGCCGGAACCCGGTTCTGAATACCCTTGGCAAAACCAGATATCCGAATTCAAGATACTCGGCAAGAATTTCTCTCGTTGTTCGTCGGTGCCAAATTTCATGATTACCGGAGCAACCATACTGATGCCGAAAGGGACAACCCGAGGCGCACCAACTCGTGCTAACTCAAGATCAAAAACATAATTTTGGGTTGGCGTGAAAGCCGCACCGCCATGTTCCTTCGGCCAATTGGTGCCTGCCCAGCCTTTATCGGCTAAATTCTTCTGCCACGCGACATGATCTTCTTTAGATAATCGACCCTGTGCACTGCGCCCGCGTTTGTCGCGAGTTTCTTGCGGCCATGCGTCTTCTAGCCATTCGCGAACTTCTTTTTGAAAATGACGATCGTCTTCCTCGAATGATATGTCCAATGTGGTGACCTATAACGTATGTGAATTTGAGGCGCATTCTAAAGCAGGCTAATGAGCGACACAATTGCGCCTGTGATAAGTGTTACCAAGGTGCCACTGATCAGAGATTTAGGCGCGATAGATAGGAGCTCCTCACGCCGCTGGGGAATCAACGTACTCAAACCACCGATTAAGATACCTAAGCTACCAAAGTTCGCAAATCCACAAAGTGCGTATATCAATACCAATCGGCTCGGCTCGCTGAGCGTGGTACTAAGGTCTGCCAACTGCACGTATGCCACCAGTTCATTTAGCACCACTTTCGTACCCAACAAACTACCTGCAATATTCGCTTCTGCCCAAGGAATGCCGATCAGCCATGCCACCGGAGAAAACACCCAGCCGAAAATTCTTTGCAACGACAATGGCAGGTCATCTAAGGCTATAAAGCCCAATACCCCATTCACCAAAGCGACCAAACTGATGAGGACTAACAACATAGCCCCTACATTCATCGCCAAGGTAAGACCGTCACTGGTGCCTCTAGCCACAGCATCCATAAACGACGAATATTCAAAACCTAGGTCGGCTACAATTTCGGTTTCAGGTTCCGTCTGCGGAACCATTATTCGTGATATGTATATTGCACCGATCACATTGATTACCGACGCACTCAGAATATGTCCTACCACCCCAGGTGACACGTTGATCAACACGCTTGCGTAAAGCACCATCACAGAACCTGCTACGGTGGACATTCCAAATGTCATTACCGCAAAAAGTTCTGCGCGCGAAAGTTTGCTCAGGTAGGCACGTATAACCAAAGGCGTTTCCACCATGCCTAAAAACAATGAAGCAGCACCGGACATTCCAAGCGCCCCGCTTACCCCTAAAGAGCGACGCAATATGTAGCCAAAACCCCGCACCAGAGTGGGCAAGACCTGCCAGTACCACAACACCGCAATAATAGTGCTAAACACAATAACTTGAGGCAGGACACGAAAAGCAAACAAGTACGTAGCACTCTGCTGGCCTACCACAAATGGTGTATCACCCCCGCCAATGTAACCAAAAAGAAAAATTGTCCCAGCTAAAGTGGCTTGTTCAATGGCATGCACTAACTGATTAAGTACCAATAACGATTCTGCAATCCACGAGACTTTCAAAAATAGAAATGCAAGTAGGAACTGAATGGCCAGCCCAATGAGAACAACACGCCAGGAAACCTTGGAGCGAGATTCACTGATAAGCCAGGCAAGACAGATGAGTAAAGGTATGCCAAGAAGTGCTTGCATTAGGGAATATAAAATATCGTTAGGATATGATCGCGGTGCTCACGCCAGTAGCCTAGCCCTTGTTCCAACACCTTGTTAGCTTGGTGATCACCTAAATATTTAATGGTGAAACTCGAATCCTCGTAGCACAGATTAATTTCAGCTTCTCGAAATCCAATAAAACGTTTACCAATCGGATAAATGGCTTTGTAACCTGCCTCTTTGGCGGAAAACATAATAGTGTCGGCTGCGGGACTGCGTTGCAGATACTGGTCAAGTTTGAGTTGTTCATCCGGGGTAAACAAAATACGGTAGAGTTTTGCTTCGACCCGACCATTCTGCTCAATATCTACGCCGACCCCACGACACTTCTGGCTGGTTGAAGCCACAGCTATGTGATCGCTATGGGTAATGCTGCCGACACATTGAATCGGCCATATTGGCACACGTTGCTCTCTCAATACCGGTTTAGGAGGCAATCCTAGAGCCTGTTGAGCCAGGCGAGCACAATAACGACCACTCGAAAACCCCAGCCGCCTAGTTTGCGCCATCGGCGCCAATTCAGCTTGTTCGCTCGCATCTATTTGATCGCAGTAGTCTTGCACAGTAGCCATCGCGATCGCGGTTTGTGGCACACTCACGTGGGCTAATTTAAAGCCGCTTAGATCTTCGTGTTCAAAGTGCCACAACATTCAAGTAATATACCAACAAGTCCATCTAATTGACTCATGACCAACACAATTTTTTTAAACGGGTGCTCTAGCTCAGGTAAGACTACTCTGGCGCTGAAACTACAACACCTATTGCCTGAGCCATATCAGCATGTTGCCCTGGATCAATTCCGGGATGGCATGCCTGGACGCGTTCGAGGCTTAAATGCACCCAAGGACACTGAGGGTTCCACTGGGCTTAACGTTGTTCCTGTCACACTTAATGGCGAAACCGTCACGCAAATTCAATTTGGTGCCTATGGAGAACGAGTACTGCGAGGAATGAGGCGTTCTATTGCACTCCTCAACGAGCTAGGCACACCGGTTATTATTGATGATTTGTTGTTCAAAACCAAATACTTAGACGATTATGTTCGTGTGTTAGATCCTAAAACCACCTGGTTTATAGGCGTGCACTGCGATCTAGAGGTGGTGAATCAACGGGAATTAGGTCGTAGCGGCCGCTTTCCAGGTACAGCGACTTCTCACTACCACCAGGTGCACGCACATGGCCATGCATACGATCTTGAAGTGGACACCACTCATACATCGGCACGCGAGGTTGCCGAGCAAATTATCGAGCGATTACAATTTCCGCCTCAGGCGTTTTCTCAGATACGCTCGGCAACTCAATCATAAACAGGTCCGCCACCCCTACCCCATCAAATCGTTCTTTAGAAAAGTAAGCAATGTCATTTCGTTTATTGGCAAAGGTTAGAGATTCTCTCTGTCCATTACTCGGCAAGCTCACCCGTAGTGCAGCGGCTTCAGGTTGGGCTAAATCGTACATATACGCGTGCTTGTAGGTAGTCAGCAACAAGCGATTCCCAGCAATATCCATCCCGGTCGGAAAATATCGATATGCAGCATTGTCCGGAGCTTCTACAAACTCCCAATCAACTGACTGAGGAATGTCGTTTAGCGTATAGAGAAACTCCGCCAGAATAACGTCGTCTTGGGTATTGACCTGGGTATCTTCTTCGTCACTGCCCATGGCTGGGGGCACCAGTGGCAGGGCGAACAGTTCTGGCGGGTGAACTCGCTTACTGAGAACCAGTACCTGTTGTGTTGCTATGTTAACCGCCAATGCCTCTGCATCTCTTGGCCCACCAGGAAAAGTAAAGCGTACGCGCCACTCGACAGGAATTGGTTTTTGTAAAGTTGTTACACCACGATCAGAAAGATCTGTGGGCTCTTTAACCACTAGAAACGACACGTGCGGTCGCCAGGCGAGGTTATCACCAATGTCACCTATCACAAGATAGGCCACGCCAGCCAACACAAACGTGTCCATTGCTTCCCAATCAACCGCGTCAGAGTCAATCAGCCAGCCGCCGATATCTCTACCCTGCATGTCCATGGCGTAGATTTTTGCTTGCCCGCCACTGTCATTGATGGACCAAAGAACATCATTATGTAACGTACTGGCAGCAAGGCCACTCGATTCATTCAGCTCTCTATTTTCAATGTCGGCAATCCAGCTCACTCGATGCCACGATACATCCTCTACTACAGGGTTACCCTCTACCGGACCTGGGTAAATGGTGATGAGTGAAACAAGACCGCGACCGACATGAAATCCTTGGCTTAGCCCATACAAACTGAATAGCAACGCCAGCCCGATAACCGCGCTAACCGCGAGTGCGGTTGTGAGTTTCAGCCATCGCATCAACTAACTCTCGAGTATCTTGCGTTGTATAAGCCCTAAACGGTCGTTACCAAAGTACATGTCATCACCGTTAAGAAAGAACGTAGGCGAACCAAACCCGCCGCGTTCCATCAGGTTATCTGTATTGTCTCTGAGGCGGTCCTTGTAGGCTTGCGAGGTGATTTTCTGCCAGAACTCACTTCCATTAAGACCCACTTCTTCAGCTATTTTGGTAACTTCGTCGTCCTGGGAAATATCTCTGAGTTCACCCCAATAGCGCTGAAAGGCTAATCTCGCATAGGCAACCAAAACATCATGTTCTATGGCGACAAAGGCACCGCGCATAATCTTTACACTGTTCACTGGAAACACCGGCGGGTTTCCAATGGGAACGCCTACATACGCCGACCAGTCTTGCAGATCCTTATCGTAGTATGCCTGTTTCACCGGCACAGGTTGTTCTCGATTTTGATACACACTGGGGTTGATCGAATTAAATACCCCACCCACTAGAAAAGGTTTCCACTGCACCTCAACTTGTGGGTTTTGTAAAAACGGCTGCATGCTTTCAAAGGCAAGATAAGTCCAAGGACTGGAACAGTCGAAGTAAAATTCAAGCGTATGCACTCTGCTGGCTCGATGAAGTGATGACGCAAGATGTTAACATGTCGCCACCAAGCCCACACAAGGGTTCAAATTGGCTATGTGCTTACAAGGGGCATCACATATGAGCGAAGAATCTATACAAGCGTTAGGTACAGTACTCGATGCCGCTCAGCGGATTGTATGTTTCACCGGTGCCGGCATCAGTACCGAGTCGGGCATTCCCGACTTTCGCAGCCCAGGTACAGGCTTGTGGACTAAAATGAAGCCCATTCAATTTCAAGACTTCGTTGCCAGCGATGACACACGTCAAGAATCATGGCGACGCAAATTCTCAGGCGACAAGACCATCGAACAAGCCCAGCCCAACAAAGGGCATCTCGCGCTAGCCCGGCTGGTAGAGCGAGGTCAGTGTTTAGGCGTGATTACTCAAAATATTGACAATTTGCACCAAAATTCTGGCATTCCTGACAATAAAGTGATCGAGCTACACGGCAACGCCACGTACGCAAGCTGTTTGGAGTGCAACACGCGTTATGAACTCGCCGACCTAGAAGCACAATTTGTAGCAATCAACCGCATTGAACCGTGTAAGCATTGCGGCGGAATCATCAAAACCGCTACCATCTCATTCGGACAAGCGATGCCAGAAACAGAAATGCTACGCGCCCAAGAATACACCGAGCAATGTGACCTCATGATAGTGCTGGGTTCATCCTTAACGGTCTTTCCCGCAGCTGGATTTCCTCAATACGCCAAAGAGATTGGCGCCAGCCTCGCCATTGTCAATCGAGAAGAGACACCCCTGGACGATATAGCCGATGTGGTTGTGCGCGAGCAAATAGGCTCCACCATGGCCTTGGTGGTTGGACTGAATTAGGCAGCCGCACAGGTCTAATGCACAACCTCGTACACCAGACCCTCACGACCGTAAGAGCCGAGTGGGACCTGACGAAAATCCAACAGATAGAGTATCTGCCCGGCGGCTATAGCAATCACAACTATGCCTTCGAGTACGATTGCCTACACTATGTGCTGCGGATACCTCAGGTCAACCAACCCTTTGTAGATAGACACCACGAAGCAAGCTGGTATCAACGGCTACCTGGGCGATTCGGTCCTAAGCCACTGTATTTCAATCCAAACAACGGTGTGATGCTCACTCATTGGATGGACGGGGAATTGCTGGTCAACGTGGGTAGCGAACTATCGATGGAGCAGCTTGCCGACTATTTGCGAAATTTGCATGCGAATTTACCTGACAGTGAAAGAGTCTATCCACTTGAATCACTCACCCGGACCTACTTCGACGAAAGGCTACCGACGCCCTACCCGATCAATACACCCCAGATAGTGTGCACATGCCACAACGACCTTAATCCTTGGAACATTATTGTCACCGAACAAGGCTGGCAGACCCTCGATTGGGAATTTGTTGGCCATAATGATCCGTTGTTTGATTTGGTATCGCTACACCAGGGATTACAACGAAGCGACGAGGAGCTTCTCAATTTTGCAGAGTACTACCTGCAACAACCCATTGCAGGTCTGCGCGAACGCTTACACAACCTCCTGCAACAATATTGGCTTCGCGAGCTAGGTTGGGCTCAGTTTCAAGTCAAACTAGGCAACCAACGCAAGCAGATCGCTGCACAAATTATTCAAGCTAAAAGCAAGTTAGCTATCCTGCAGCAGAACTAGATCTCATCACCTAAGGTCTTCAGGAAAGTTTGCACAGCCCCTAAAGCGCACATAAAACGCTCTTCACCGTGGCCACGAACGACGTCGTAGCTTAAACCCCGAGCGTCTAGATCATTGCGATAGAGTTGAAATAGATCATTCCGATCATTTGGATTCTCCCGCAGCGGGTCAGCTACCCAATCTAAATCTGGCGCACATAGCAAATAATGTCGGATACCTTGTTGTGCATATCGTGCTACCAACGATGTAGGTGCAACCCCGTATCGAACTTGCCACCAAATATAAATCACTTGCTGATCCGTATCAGCAAAGGTCAATGGCGACGTCGATTCCTCTGCCAACATCTGCACTTGAGATATTGCAAGTAGATCCGAAGGCATATAGCTGGATGATTTTTTTAGGTAAAGGCGCGCTTGTTCCGTAATGCTGTCGCATTGAAAATACTTAGCCAATTGTTCGGCTAGCTTAGTCTTGCCGCTAGATTCCGGACCTGTAACAACGATTAACAAAGAAACACACTCAGTAGCCGTTAGGCCGTAACCATGCCACGTTCAGGTAGATGCGCCTTCCAAGCTCGCCACCCAGCGATAGCCATCAAAATATACACAGCGTAAAGGGCCGCATATAAATACAAGCCCGCATCTCCACTGGCTTTGTAAAGGTATAAAACAACCGAAGCCAGGTTGACCACAAACCAAAGCCCCCAGCTTTCCATATACTTGCGAGCAGACATCCACATGGCCACGAAACTTAATACTGTGGTGAAACTGTCTGCATAGGCTAAGCTAGCATCGGTATAGGTGGCGAAATACCACCCCATTGATGCGCTGCCGAGCACCACTACGACCGTCACCGGTAAACGCTGCCCCCTCGGTAACCAGCCAACCTCAAGGGTTTGTTGCCCACGACGGCTGCTGCCGCCGCGCAGCCAAAAATACCAGCCATAGGCGTTCATCAATACGTAGTAAAAATTGAGCAAGACATCGGCGTATAATTTGTTTTGCAGCATGACCAC
>QIGT01000391.1 GCA_003230835.1 Gammaproteobacteria bacterium | reverse complement strand
ATGACGGTGCCAGTGGCCTTGCTGAAGCCATTCTCATGGCTTTGCGTGGCAATAAAAAGAACCCATCTGGGCGCGTGTTGGTGGCCGCTTCGGTGCATCCACATTACTCGCTAACCAGCCAAAATATCGTTAAAAACCAGGGCGTTGAACTAATCACCTTGGCATTGGGCGCGGACGGTATTGTCGCGCCGGAAAAACTTTCGTGCATCGAGCCAGCACCAGCAGCCCTGGTCATACAGCAACCCAACTTCTTTGGTTGTCTTGAGCAAGTAGACGCTCTTACAGACTGGGCGCATGAGCAAAACGCATTGGTTATTGCTGTGGTTAATCCGATGACCCTAGCGTTACTCAAGCCTCCGGGCGAGTGGGGGGAATGCGGCGCCGACATTGTTTGTGGAGACGGCCAACCACTTGGCGTGCCCATGGCATCCGGCGGGCCTTCTTTTGGATTTGTCTGTGCGCGGCAAAAGTTAATGCGGCAGATGCCTGGCCGCATCATCGGCGGTACACAAGACGTCGATGGCAAGCAAGGCTATACCCTAACCCTGCAAGCGCGAGAGCAGCACATACGTCGAGGTAAGGCGACTTCAAATATCTGCACCAATCAAGGGCTACTGGTGACGGCAGGGACTATATATTTAAGTCTGATGGGCCCCCAAGGTTTAGCAGATGTGGCACGCGCAAGCCTTCGAAATGCGCGTAACCTTCGTGAAAAGTTACTTTGCTTGCCTGGGGTGACAGCGTTGTTCACTGCGGTCACATTTCACGAATTTGCCATCAAACTGCCTATCCACGCCCGCAAAGTGATCGCGCATATGTGCGATCAAGGCATTCTTGCGGGGTTATGTTTGGCAGATTTTGTAAAGGAAACTGCCGCGGACGTTGGCTTAGCCCAGGATGACGATCTAGATTACGGTTTGCTGGTGGCTGTAACAGAAAAGCGCACGGACGAAGAAATCGCTGCATATGTGAATGCCTTGCAAGCAGCGATTTCAGCCACGCATGGAGTTGAGGCATGAGTACCATATTCGATATTTCTCAACCAGGTCGACGTGCTTATGCACAACGAATTCAGGGTGTGCAAGACGAGCTAGACCTGCCTGATCATTTGCTCCGCAAACAAGCACCACAGCTGCCTGAGGTATCAGAGCTGCAAGCGGTCCGACACTACACCAACCTATCGCGTAAAAATTTTTCCATCGATACTCAGTTTTATCCGCTGGGTTCCTGCACCATGAAATATAATCCTCGAGGCGCGCACAAAGCCGCCAGCCTGCCTGGCTTCCTAGGCCGACATCCGCTCGCACCAGAAATAGCCAGTCAGGGCTTTATGGCCTGTATGTATGAGCTCCAGGAGATTTTAAAAGACGTCACAGGTATGCAAGGCGTATCTCTTACCCCCATGGCCGGCGCTCAGGGGGAGTTCGCTGGGGTGGCTATGATACGTGCCTATCACGATGCCCGAGATGATCATCAGCGGAGTGAGATATTGGTGCCCAGTACGGCTCACGGGACCAACCCGGCAACTGCCGTCATGTGCGGGTATCGGGTCACAGAGGTTGCTGTCGATAGCAGCGGTGATGTGGACCTAGAGGCGTTGCGGGCTTGTGTTGGACCGCAAACAGCCGGGTTGATGATGACAAACCCCTCTACCTGCGGCGTATTCGAACGACAAATAGAAGCCATTGCTCAAACCGTTCACGATGCTGGTGGCCTGCTCTATTACGATGGTGCCAATTTGAATGCCATTCTGGGCAAAGTTCGTCCGGGTGATATGGGTTTTGATGTCTTGCATATGAATCTGCACAAAACTTTTGCAACCCCTCATGGCGGCGGTGGTCCTGGAGCAGGCCCCGTTGGTGTAGCAGAGCGCTTGCTGCCTTATTTGCCAATACCTATCGTTGCAAAAGATCACACTGAATACTATCGTTGGGTAGATTTGGAGGGCTTGCCCCTCAGTATCGGCCGCTTGTCTGGTTTTGCCGGCAATGCGGGTATTCTGCTTCGTGCACTAGCCTATGCATTGTTGTTAGGTCGGGAGGGTATGCATAGAGTGGGCGAATATGCCACGCTGAATGCAAACTATATGGCTGCTCGATTAGCCAAAGCCGGTTTCGAGTTGGCCTATCCAGATCGTCGCGCTACTCACGAGTTCATAGTGACCTTTGCTAAAGAGGCTAAGGAGCTTGGCGTCAATGCCATGGATATTGCCAAACGCCTGTTAGACTATGGCGTGCATTCACCAACAACATACTTCCCGCTACTGATCCCCGAGTGCTTCCTCATTGAACCCACCGAGACGGAAACCAAGGAGGAACTCGATGCATACGTTGATGCACTGATTGCCATTCGAACAGAAGCCCAACAAGACCCGGAGTACATCAAACAAGCCCCCTACACAACTCCGGTACGGCGCCTGGATGATGTGAAGGCTGCGCGTGAACTAGACCTTACTTGGTCGCCACCTTAGTCGCCACAATGACTTTAAGATCTTCAATACTGGTGATGGGCAGTGAACATTCAAGTCCGCTACAGACATAGGCAGTGACCTTGCCTTGCTGTTCAGCGCTAACCAGCTTCGGCAAGTGTTGAGGGAGGGTGGAGTTTCCTTCATAGGGTATGGCGAAGGTGTGGCGCCAAGGGGTATAACCTTCGATGAGACTCTTCTGCCAGGCTTTCATGTCAGCTTCAGGGCCGCGCAAAATAACCAATTGAGGCAGATGTACGGTTTCTTCTAGTGCACTCAATAGCGTGCAATGTCCTGCAGGAACGCGTTCCATTATCGCCCTCGCCCAGCGCAGCGTTTTATGCGCGGCGTCGAGGCATTCAACCTGCCCTAACAAGTGACCTATTCTGAGTAAGGCGCGAGCTGCGCTACCATTGCCTGGTGGCAGGGCATCGTCCATGGTGGGTTTGGGTCGGTGTATCAGCTGCTCGTGATCGTGTTCAGTAAAGTAAAAGCCGCCCTCTTCTTTATCGTAGAATTTATCCAATAAGGCGCGGGCCAATTGTTGTGCAAAACGGGCATCCTCTTCTCTCCACCCAGCGCTGAGTAGGCTCAGTATGCCTTCTAGCAAATTTGCGTAATCGTCAAGGTACCCTGGGTGTTTCCTATGGCCGTCTTGCCATGTGGCATACAAGGTGTTGTCGTGCCAGCACTGAGTACGCAAAAAATCTACACACCGTTGCGCGAGGGCCAACCATTCGCGGTTGTCAAATTGACCAGCGGCATCGGCAAGACCTCTTATCAGTAGGCCATTCCAAGCGGTGAGTATTTTCGTATCGGTGCCAGGTCTGACGCGTTCTTCGCGTAACTTAAACAGCTTTTGTTTGGCATCAGCGAGAATTTGATCGGCCTCGTCTCGTGCCAAAGACAGCCTTGCAACGACGGAACGCCAAGAATCGTGCCGATGGAAATTCCATTTATTTTCGAAGTTAGCGGGTTTGTCGAGTCCGTATAAGGTTTCTATGATTAGGTACTCTTGCTCGGTCAGCACTTGCTTAACTTGTTCGCGTCGCCAAACATAATATTTACCTTCTTCGCCTTGTGAGTCTGCATCTTGGGCCGCATAAAAGCCGCCTTGTTGGTGCAACATTTCCCTGACCAGCCAATCTATGCTCTGTGTCACTGCGTCGCTAAACAATGCATCGGGACCAAGGGATAATGCTGCACTGTACAAACTCAATAGCTGGCCGTTGTCGTAGAGCATTTTTTCGAAATGGGGAATCATCCATTTCCGATCAGTGGAGTAACGACAAAAACCGCCGCCAAGATGGTCGTAAATTCCGCCTCGGGCCATTTGCGTGAGGCTGGTCATGACCATATCCAGGGCTTCTTTGTCATTTTCACCACGGCGTCTGCTATGACTCCAGTGACGCATCAGGCGCTCGATAGTTGCCGGTGTAGGAAACTTAGGTGCGCTACCAAAACCACCATATTGGCCATCGTACCGCTGTCCTAACTGGTCACGGGCGTGCTGTAGGAGCTCCAAATCCTCAAGCGTCGGATCCAGCACGGGTGGCATCATTTGATCTAAGGTGGCTTGAATTTTTACACCTTGCTGCTGAACTTCCTGGCGTTTCGTGTCATAGGCCTCTTTCAGGCGGCGCAGCAGGTCTGAAAACCCAGGCAGTTGGTATCTTGGGGTATCGGGGAAGTAAGTTCCGCCAAAAAAAGGCAGCAATGTCTGCGGATCAAGAAACATGGTCAGCGGCCAGCCACCATTTTGATTAGTGATCAGCTGTAGAGCCATTTGATAGATTTTATCCAAGTCAGGACGCTCTTCACGATCGACCTTAATATTGACGAAATGCGCATTCATAACCGCTGCGATGGCTTCGTCTTTGAACGACTCATGCGCCATCACATGGCACCAATGACAGGTAGAATAGCCAATAGAAAGCAAAATGGGCTTATCTTGCTCTTTTGCCAACGCCAGACTACTGGCATTCCAAGATTGCCAGTGCACTGGATTGTCGGCGTGTTGTAGCAGATACGGACTGCTTTCGTGGTTCAATTGGTTTTGCATCAAGCTATGTTGAACGAAACACAGGCACGAGTCACCAACTGACCGATAGGTCGCAAAGCCGTCTGGTTTGTACTTCGTGTGAAATTACGGTATCAAGCACTGTACTGGGGAATATTCGTTGCTACGAGATCTGTGCTGCATAGCTAAGATCGTGAAATGCGACGGTCAAGTGGGGTATGGGATGGCGCGTGTAGGCAATACACATGGTTGATGGGGATGGTTTTCGGCCGAACGTGGGCATTATCTTGGCGAAACCTAATGGGCAAGTCTTGTGGGCACGTCGGGTCGGTGGTTTTGACGCCTGGCAGTTCCCCCAGGGCGGCATTGATGATGATGAATCTGCTGAAGAGGCACTTTTTCGAGAACTACGCGAAGAGGTAGGTCTGCAACCCCAACACGTAAAAATTCGTGGCCGAACCAAAGGATGGCTGCGCTATCGTCTGCCGCGTCGGCTACGACGATACAATTCTACACCTGGGTTTGTTGGCCAAAAACAGAAGTGGTTCATGTTGGAAATGCTTGCAGAAGACAGTGTGGTAGATATGAATTGTAGTCCCAAACCGGAGTTCGATCATTGGGCATGGGTGAGTTTTTGGTACCCGTTAAATCAAGTTGTTGATTTCAAACGTGAGGTGTATCGCCGCGCCCTGCGCGAACTAGCCCCACATCTGCCGCTGAGCTAAGCATGGAAACAATGCTCACCACATTACGAAAAATTGTCCAAGAGATGACCTCGTACAGTCAGTTTAGCGATGCAGTGCAATCTTTGGTGGCGGCGGTGAAGGAGGCCATGGATACAGATGTTTGCTCCATCTTCCTGTTGAACAAAAACCGCATTGAATATGATCTTGCGGCCACTGACGGCCTCAACGTTGCCCAGGTTGGTGAAGTACGTTTGCGTACCGATCAGGGCTTGGTTGGGTTTGTGGGTCGACGTGCTGAACCGATTAATCTAGAGCAGGCCAACCAACACCCAGAGTTTCACTTTTTACCTGATTCTGGCGAGGAAGCATTCAATTCCTTTTTAGGCGTGCCCATCATTCATCAACGCAAAACCCTTGGCGTACTGGTGGTGCAGCAAACGCAGTCGCGTAAGTTTGATGAAGCAGAAGAATCTTTCCTAGTGACGCTGGCGGCACAGCTTGCCACGGTGATTGCACATGCCGAAGCTGTAGGAGATTTCGGGGTGCAACAAACCCCGTTTCAAAGCAAAGAAGACAATTGTTTTGTAGGCGTACCAGGCGCGCCGGGTGTAGCCATCGGTCAGGCAGTTGTTATGCACCCCATTGCTAATTTAGACGCCGTGCCAGAGCGCGATGCAGAAGATGTCACTTTAGAGCTGTTGCTACTTGATCGTGCCATTGAAGCCGTGCGTGGGGATATTACCAACATCATCGAGGAGTTTTCTGCGAGCCTTCCCAAGCAAGAACTCGCCCTGTTCGACGCTTATCTACACATGCTTGACGATAATGCGTTGTCTGGTGACATACGCGCACAAATTCAACGCGGCCAATGGGCACAAGGCGCGCTAAAAAAGGTGATCCGCGAACACGTGGGACGCTTTGAGCTGATGGAAGACCCCTATCTGCGTGAGCGGGGAGCAGACGTCAAAGATCTTGGTCTGCGCGTGCTAGCCTACCTACAGGACATACGCGATAAAAAAATTCACTTCCCGAAGAATACCATCTTGGTTGGCGAGGAAGTCACGCCTGCGATGCTGGCAAATATCCCAGCAGATCGCTTGAGCGCAATAGTCTCGATAAAGGGCTCTGGAAGCTCTCATCTCGCCATACTCGCTCGGGCAATGGACATTCCAGCGGTGATGGGAGCCATCGACCTGCCTGCTTATGATCTGGAGGGAGAGACCTTGGTGGTGGATGGCGACTACGGTGAGGTATTCACTCGTCCCTCCGCCAAGCGACTGATCCTTAGCAAAGAGCTTATTGAGCAAGAGCGCATTTTTGATGAAGAGCTCACCGACCTCAAAGAACTCCCCTGCATCACTCAGGATGGGTGGCGGGTACAGTTGTGGGTAAATATTGGCCTCAGCGGTGATATTACGCGGTCACTAGATCGAGGCGCGGAAGGTATTGGTTTGTTTCGCACAGAAATACCTTTCATGTCTCAAGACCGGTTTCCCACCGAAGCAGAACAAACGGGGTTGTATCGGGAACACATGGAGGCATTCGAGCCGCGCCCAGTGACCATGCGGACCTTGGACATTGGTGGTGACAAATCGCTCACTTATTTCCCCATCAAGGAAGAGAACCCCTTTTTAGGCTGGCGTGGTATCAGGGTCACTCTTGATCACCCTGAAATATTTTTGGTGCAAGTTCGCGCCATGCTCAAAGCCAATGCAGGTCTCATGGGAGAGCTGCGTATCATGTTGCCGATGATTTCCAGCGTGAACGAATTGTTGGAGGCAAAAGAATTGATTAGTCAGGCTCACCAAGAGGTGATGGAAGAAGGCGTAAAAGTCAAAGCGCCGCAAATAGGAGTCATGATAGAAGTACCGGCAGCGGTATATCAAGCTCGGCTGTTAGCAAAAGAATCTGATTTTCTGGCGGTGGGTTCCAATGACCTCACCCAATACATGCTTGCTGTAGACAGAAATAATCCACGCGTGGCAGGTCTATATCAAGATGTACACCCGGCGGTGATCATGGCCTTGCGAGAAGTTGCCCGGGCTGCCCATACTGAACAAACAGGCATAGGCATTTGTGGCGAACTCGCGGGAACGCCAGTGGGTGCAGTATTACTCATGGCTATGGGTTATCACGTGCTCTCCATGAACGCGACCCATTTGCCTAAGGTGAAGTGGGTGATTCGTAATATCAAACGTTCCGATGCAAGGCGAATGTTGGCTCGAGTGCTGCGCATGAATACGGCTGAGGAGATCAACGCGTTTATGCACAAGCAATTGGAAGAAAAAGGGCTCGGGCGGGTGTTGCCGCATCATCATGATTTGTAGTTAACGTACTAGCTCGGCGGTAAAGGTGGGAAGGCATTCGCTCAAGGGCCGCAGGTGAAGAAGGCGGCACAGTGCCTGCGGAACTCGACCATTTTGCTGCGCAAAATTGGGACTCAAACAGTCCTCGGCAACGCTGCGCGGTAACTGTGCCGCCCTCTTCACCTAAACGCGTCCTTATGTTCGCGAATGACTTCCCACCTTCACCGCCTAGATTTTGGTTGTTGCTGACATGATGTTGTCAGTAGAGGTGTGGAATAGCCTGGTAGTTAATGAGTCGAACTGGATTCATAAGTGTAGAATTTCTGCAAGAGACAAGGATCGATAATGAGTAAAGTCTATGACGCACTAACCCCTCAACTCATTGAGTTCATCAATGCGCAGAAGATGTTCTTTGTGGGTACAGCGCCCTTGGCTGGCGATGGTCACGTGAATATTTCACCCAAAGGCATGGATAGTTTGAGGGTATTGGATAACCGAACCGTCGCCTATTTGGATGTGACTGGCAGTGGCGTTGAGACACTTTCTCACGTCAAAGAAAATGGACGGCTGGTGATCATGTTTTGCGCCTTCGAAGGCAAGCCATTCACGCTGAGGTTGCATGGCGAGGCAGAAGTTTTGGAAGCCGACCACCCACAGTTCAACGCCTTGTTGTCTAAGTTTCCCAAGCTACCTGGCGTTCGTTCGATTATTCGACTCAATGCAACTCGTATTGCAGATTCTTGTGGCTGGACGGTGCCACTTTATGAATTCTCCGGAACGAGAGATTACTACGACAACTATGCCGAAAAGCTTGGAAAAGAGGGGCTACGAGAAGGCCAGCTTGCTGTGAATATGCACAGTATCGATCGCCTGATTGGCCTAGACAAACCATCGCTGTGAACATGACTAAACAATTCGAAGGCTACGCCGCAGCGTTCGAAAGAGTATTTATCGAGGATAACTGGTCACAACTCACCCTATACTTCGCGATAAATTCCTGCTACATCACCGGGGTGCTGCGCACACAAAGACCGAGGGTCTTGACGCCTTGTTGGGTACGTTGAGGCATAACCTATCAAATTTTGATAGACGTTTTGACAAGCGAGATCTGATCACCACCGAAGGACCTTGGGTTGTTGGAAATAGGTTGGTGCGGAATTGACATCTTGGCTCAACGAACACGGGTCTAAAATAGCATAGGGTTGTAGGTATCTGGGGTAAAGACAGAGTAGCTACGATATACCGTCATTTCGAGCGATGGTATCC
>QIGT01000225.1 GCA_003230835.1 Gammaproteobacteria bacterium | reverse complement strand
TTCATACCTCCTACCATCAAGCAGTAACGGCGACAGGTCGTTTATCGTCAGCAGATCCTAATTTACAAAATATTCCGATACGTAATGCCGAAGGACGCAGAATTCGACAGGCTTTTGTTGCCCCGCCAGGAATGCTGTTGGTGGCGGCAGATTATTCGCAAATTGAACTTCGTATCATGGCGCATCTCTCCCAAGATGAGAATTTGTTGCGGGCTTTTGCAGAAGATTTGGATGTTCACGCAGCGACTGCGGGGGAAGTGTTTTCGAAATCCCCCGAAGAGGTCACAGATGAAGAGCGCCGCAGCGCCAAAGCGATTAACTTTGGGTTGATATACGGGATGTCAGCTTTTGGTTTAGGGCGCCAATTGAGTATTTCTAGAACCTTGGCCCAAGATTATATTGATCGTTACTTCAGCCGTTATCCCGGCGTGCGCCAGTATATGGAAGAAACTCGGGCCTTGGCGCGAGAACAAGGTTATGTGGAAACGGTGTTCGGCCGGCGTTTGTATTTGCCAGAAATTAATGCTCGCCACGTGCCTCGGCGCCAAGCGGCTGAACGCACTGCGATCAACGCACCGATGCAGGGTACTGCAGCGGACATCATCAAACGTGCAATGATCGAGGCGCAAAGCTGGCTGCAAGCATCGAAGATAAATGCTGCCATGATTATGCAAGTGCATGACGAATTGGTTTTTGAAGTTGCTGCAGACGAAGTCGATCTGTTACGTTGCGAAGTGGTCAGAATTATGCAATCTGCCGCCGACTTGAGCGTGCCACTCATTGTCGAAGCTGGCATAGGCGCAAACTGGGATTTAGCGCATTAGCCTCTGATTGCCCTCTGATTGCCCTCTGATTGCGAAGAGAAGCTTATGCGCTTTTGAGGTTTGCTTGGGTAAACCATTCGCCCAAGATGGCGATCAGTTCGGTGACGCCTGTACCTTTGAGGGCTGAAAAGCATTGGCTTTGCAGCAAGTTGTGTTCGCCGTAGGTTTGTTCGAATGCCCGCAGAGCTTTCTTTTGCGCTGAATATCCCAATTTGTCAGCTTTGTTGAGCAAGCCACACACGGGTAAGCCAGATTCATGGCTCCAATTAAGGAGTTCTTGATCATAGCTTTGGTTCGGGTGGCGGATGTCCATCACCAGTACTAAGCCAACTAGTGAGTCTCGAAATGAAAGGTACTCGTTGACCGACTGTTGCCAGGCAGCTTGTGCTTGTTTGCCTGCTTTGGCGTAGCCGTAGCCGGGTAAGTCGACCAATCGAGCCGCATTGAAGCTGCGCAAGTCGAAGAAATTTAACATCTGCGTGCGCCCCGGCGTTTTGCTGACCTTGGCCATACGCTTGTTGCCGGTTATACGGTTCAGGACAGATGATTTTCCAGCATTAGAGCGTCCCGCAAATGCGATTTCAGGACCGGTAATGGCAGGACATCGGCGCAAATCTGGTGCGCTGGTTAGAAAAGTTGCTTCCAATCGTTCCGAGGGGGGTACTAGAGCCATTATTTGTTCCCGATTTTAGCCTTCGTTGTTATATAATCCGCGCGCCTCTTTGCAAGCAGATGCAAGCAGATACAGGTAGATGCGGGTAGCCACGAATGAAGTCATCATTTAAATATCGACTATGATGAATTCAGGCAGTTTAACATTCTCTTTAGTGTCATATGGATCCAGTGTATGAGCGGTCACATTTTTCTTAAAACAGCAGCAATGGTTTTGTTGTTTGTGCTGGCGTCAGTTGTGCATGCAGCAGTTGTGCATACAGCAGGGGATGCCGCTGCGGGTAAAGTACAAGTGACGGCATGTGTCGCTTGTCATGGTCAAGATGGTGCAACAGGATTGGATGGCAGCTATCCAAATTTAGCCGGTCAGCATGAAAAGTACTTGCTGCGCCAGCTTCAGGCTATTCAGTCAGGTGACCGAGCCGTTTTGTTGATGGCTGGACAGCTGACCAATAAAACCGAGCAAAACTTGGCAGACATGGCAGCTTATTATGCGAGTCTGCCGGCTAAATCAAGCCAAGCAGTGGGTGAAGACGAGCAAGTTGCCATGGCTCAACAGATTTATCGGGGTGGTATTGCGCGCAAGGATGTGGCTGCGTGTACCGCTTGCCATAATCCAAGCGGTACCGGCAACGCTGCAGCGGGCTTCCCTCATTTGGCTGGGCAACCTGCCCAGTACACGACCGTGCAACTCAAGGCGTATCGCGAGAATCAGCGTGTCACCGATGCCACTTACGGCGGCATGATGCGTGACATTGCGGAGGGTTTAACCGATACCGAAATTGGTGCATTAGCAGACTACATCCAAGGGCTTCGATAACCCCCGTTAAGCCAATATTCATACACAATGGGTCAATATTGAGATGCGGCCTATTATTCAGTATGCAGCCGAAATTTTTAGCGTTGTGCGCCGTTGGCGCAAGGAGAGGCCTATGCCGTTTCGCAAAATTGTGATCACTGTTGTTGTTTCGTTCAGTTTGCTTAGCATGAGCAGCATTGCTGTTGCCGAGGAAGCCGAGACGGCAGAATTTGTGCAGGGTACTCACTACCAACTCATACCGATTACGGTTGAAACACGCAACGCAGACCAAGTCGAAGTGGTTGAGCTGTTTTCTTATGCCTGTATACACTGTTTTAATTTTGACCCGCTGATTGAGTCTTGGCATCGCCGCCAAGATGACGGCGTTGATTTTTATCGCACCCACGCAGTTTTTAATGCTGACTGGGAATTGCTGGCTCAAGCCTTCTATACGGCTGAAACGTTAGGAGTGACAGCACAAGTACATACGCCACTGTTCGAAAGTTTGCATGTGCGCAACGAAGATGTGCGTAAACCCGCTGTGTTAGCGCCAATGTTTGATGATCTGGCGGAAGTGTCTGAAGCAGATTTCACCACCGCTTATAATTCTTTTTCGGTGCGCAGTCGGGTACAACAAGCCAAGGCGAAAGTACGCGCTTACCAGGTGACGGGTGTGCCGAGTATCATTGTAAATGGTAAGTATCGGGTAGACGGCCGTATGGCGGGTGGCAACGCCAAAATGCTCGAAGTTGTAGACTATTTGATCAATCTTGAGCAGGACGATTCATAGTGAGTCGTGGTGCTCACTGCGACCTGACACTCTGTGGCATTCATTGAAGTGCAGCTCAGTCCTCAGTTTCGTAACATCCAAGCGCCTAGACTCAAGCTTCCAGGACGGGAGCAGAGCATGTTTTCATGGGCCAGACGTGCGGAACGTGCGTGCGTAGTTGACCCCATCGCAAATCTTAAATGTATGCAAGATTTGCCAACTACCTCAGTTAGTCATAGTTCCGCAACCATTAAGTTATTGTCGTTTAACATTCAGGTAGGCATCAAAACGTCAGCCTATCGGCAGTATTTCACCAAGGGTTGGAAGCACTTGTTGCCGCATGAGTCGCGCATGAAAAATTTGCGCCGCATCGGTGATCTAATCGCAGATTATGACCTCATTGGGTTGCAAGAAGTGGATGGCGGCAGTATTCGCAGTGGTTTTATCAATCAGGTGGAATTTCTAGCAGAGCGTGCTGGTTTTCCATATTGGTATGCACAGACTACCCGCAACCTCGGGCCGCTAGCCCAACATGGCAATGGCATATTAAGCAGACTGCAGCCGCGGGGATTGGAAGATCACAAATTACCAGGCGTCATTCCAGGTAGAGGTGCTGTCTTTGTACGGGTTCCTTACGCTGGTGATGAGTTGGTCATCGTGATGTTACATCTGTCTCTGGGGGAGCGTTCTCGTCGCCAACAGTTATCTTATGTGGCCGAACAGGTTGCACATGAGCGCCAGGTTATTTTGATGGGTGATATGAATACACCGGCGAGCCATTTGCTCAATGATTCGCCTTTGAAGAAATTGAATCTACAGCCTGCAGAAAACACCCAGCACACTTATCCAGCATGGCGGCCCTCACAGACTTTAGATCATGTGTTGGTGTCGCCGAATCTGGAAATCAAAAGTCACAAAGTGCTTAACTGTCGTCTGTCAGATCACCTCCCGGTTGCAGTAGAAGTGGCCGCGCGTGAGCGACCATCTCTGCAATAGTTTGTGCGTCTCCTGCTATTTGTGGGCTATTCGCCTCCAGTAGTACTCACCGCAGGGACTTCACACGCCGTATCTAGCAGTTCTGGATATTCCTCTCTAAAGCTCGATTCACAGAATGCGATCACCGTCTTGGCGCGCTCAATGACATATGCGCGCACATCTTGTGCATCGGTGGTACTTAGCGCATGTCCGAAGCTGGGCATGCCTTTTTCGATATACGCCCCGCCCACTACAATGGCATCCCAAATAGCGTGAGTGTCTTCACTTGAATAGAGCAAGCTCGCAATAGGACCCGAGGTGCCTACACCTGGTCCGTGGCAAACTGCACAATAGTTATGAAATACATCTTGTCCGTGCTTTTGTTGCTCAGGCGTATAGTCCATGGCCGGTGGTGTAGGTACCGCCAAATAGGTGACTTCAGGTTTCGGCAATTCAGCTTTACCACCTAGTTTGTAGGTCAAGATGCGTCCTTCGCTGAGCACGTTATTGCGATGCCGAGGCGCACCAGAGGCGAGACCGTATGCGCCGCCCCAACCTGCGACAACCGTAATATATTGCTCGCCATCTACACTGTAGCTGACGGGTGCTGCGATGATGCCGATATGCACTGGGCTTTCCCAAACAAGCTCTCCAGTGTCCGCTTGATAAGCAGAAAACTGTCCATCTGCTCGTCCTTGAAAGATGAGGTTGCCGCCGGTTGAAAGCAATCCACCGTTCCATGCTGTGGCGTGTTGTACGCGCCATACTTCTTGCTGGGTGACCGGATCCCAAGCGGTGAGATAACCCTTGATACTTTGCAGGTTGTCTATGTTTTCTTCTGCACTTGGGGGGGGTGCTGTTTCGCGCAAATCAACGCCCAGGTTCCAATCTTCGGCCGAATGTTTAAAGGCGTTGTCTTGAGCGTAGTCGAAGCGCAAATCTAATGCCGGTACATAGACCAACCCGGTTTCAGGGTGGAAGGTCATGGGATGCCAATTATGCCCGCCTAGAGGACCTGGCCTGATGCGCTTCTTTTCATTTGCATAGTGGGCTTCGGGATCTTCCACTGGCCGGCCTGTTTCTTGGTCAACATGGGTAGCCCAAGTCACCGGAGCGTAAGCTTCGGCGGAAATAAATTCGCCGTTGGTTCGATCAAGCACATAGAAGAAGCCATTCTTGGGTGCCTGCATAATGACTTTGCGCTGCTCTCCCTTGATTTCTAGGTCGGCTAGAATCATATGTTGTGTGGCAGTGTAGTCCCAGGTATCGCCCGGTGTGGTTTGGTAGTGCCAGACTTTCGACCCAGTGTCTGGATTGATGGCGATCACTGACGAAAGGTAAAGGTTGTCGCCGCCACCTGGGCTCCGAATGTAGCGGTTCCAGGGTGCACCGTTGCCGGTGCCGATATACAGCAGGTTGAGGTCTGCATCAAATGCCATTGAATCCCACACCGTGCCGCCACCACCAACTTCCCACCACTTGCCGCCGCGCCAAGTAGCGGCTGCCTCTTCCATGGCTTTGTTTTCGAAGCCGTCATCAGGGTTGCCAGGCACTGTGAAGAAACGCCACTGTTCGTCGCCGGAAGCGGCATCATAGGCGGTGATGTAACCCCGTACGCCATACTCGGCTCCGCCGTTGCCAATAATTACCTTGTCCTTAACAATGCGTGGTGCACCAGTAATGGTGTAGGGACGATTGGGTAAAATAGTGCTCACATCCCACACTTTCTCGCCTGTTCCTGCATCTAAAGCGATCAGACGACCATCTAGGGTGCCAACGTAGATCTTGCCTTTCCACGCAGCCACGCCCCGGTTCACCACATCACAACATGCGTAGCGGGCCCAAGCCTTGGGTACTTGCGGGTCGAACTCCCATAACAGTTCTCCGGTTTTTGCATCATGTGCCCACACTACTGACCATGTACCGGTGGTAAACATCACGCCGTCGACCACAATGGGTGTGGCTTGCAAGCCTCTTTTGGTACCGGTATCCCAGTACCAAGCCAAGCCCAAATCGCTGATGGACTGGGTGTTTATGTCTGCTAGTGGACTGTGACGCTGCTCGTCGTAGGTTCGTCCGGTAGATAGCCAATTGGCAGGCTCGCCCTTGGCGATTCTCGCACCGTCGATATCAGCGGTAGATTTTTGGATGGCTTGGGCGCGATCGGAAACCGTTTCTTTCGTATCCGCCGTACCGGTGGTTGTTTGTTGCTGTGTAGTTTGATCAGAACAGGCTGCGATGAAGATAAATATCGTCGCGAGCACGGTTGAACGTAGTGTGGCAGTCATGGAATTCCCCTTCCCTTCTAGTTGCGCTGAAAGTGTAACGGGCTGGCGTGTTAAAGCACATTGGAAATTAGGACTTGTAGTTACTTTAGTTTAATGCTAAAAAACTAGCATAGTGCTAAAAAAGGAGCACACAGTGGGAGCTGGGTTGAGACTGGGGGTTGAGAACGGGGGTTGAGAGTTCAGCTACTGAAATTCTGGACCCGACAAAAGCAGACAACAGGTGAGGATAAAATGGTTCATCGTAAACACGTACACCTAACCCGGCGCGAACGGCAGATCATGGATGTGCTGTACACACATGAGGAGGCAACAGCGGCTGCTATTCAGGCCAATATTCCAGATTCACCCAGTTACTCAGCGGTACGCGCATTGTTAAAGAAGCTAATGGATAAGGGCCATATTGGCTACCGCCAAGAGGGTGCGAAATATGTCTATACCCCAGTTCTACCGAAAAGTGATGCTAAACGTAGCGCCATGCGGCGGCTGGTTGATACCTTCTTTGAAGGCTCTTCTGCAAGTGCGGTGGTCAACCTGCTGGGAAGTGATGGCCGCACACTTTCGCAATCTGACATTGACGCCATTGAAGCAGAACTGAAACGTTTGAAGGCTAAGTAGCCAATCTCGTATGGACTTCATCCAGCAACATCTATTTGACCAGGGTTGGTTGAGTTTACGAGATGTGTTGCGCCTGTTGCTGCTGTCGGGGCTATTTACGGTGGCTTGTATGCTTGCGTTTCCCCGTAATGCGCCTACGCGTCGAATCCTACTATTGGCCGCTGTGACGATCTTGACCATTTTGCCGTGGTTGCTGGCATCTGTAGATGTGATATGGCCGGTGGTGTTCGACTCACTGCCGCCCATTACCTTAGGCGCACTGGTGCCTAATGTGGTGTTGTGGATTTGGTTGTTTTTTTCGGTGTTGTTGGTTAGTCAGCACTTGCTTGATGTTTGGCAAGAGATACGTTTGTTGCAGAGGTTGCCACTAATCAATAACGTTGAGCTGACTAGTCACGTGGCTGAACTGGCGCAAAGGCTTGATTTTGAACCCCCGCAATTGCGGCTCGGCGCCAACGCTTGCTCGACTACGCTGGGCACTGCTCTGATTGTTTTGCCCCGTGAATGGCAGCGCTGGGATGGATCAACGTTGCGTAGCGTGCTGCTGCATGAGCTCACTCATATTCAGCGCCGGGATGATCGGTGGCTTTTGTTGACGCGTATTTTGGTGCTGGCGTACTGGTGGATGCCTTGGTTGATAGTACTGTATCGAGTGTACTTGCGTGCCATGGAGGAAAGTTGTGACGATGCCGCGAGCGAAGCGCTTGGACATCAACACGCCTATGTTGGCGCATTGTTAGACGTCGCTAGGGTCAAACATGACGGTTACCTTAATGTTGCGAACATGCATCAACATCATTTGGTGGGTCGTGTCGGGCGATTCGCCTCCACACGCATGGTCGAACTCGACACTCAAGGGGTGTATTGGTGTGTGCTGGGGATTTTAGTTTGTGTGATTGCACTGACTGGGTTTGAACCTGTAGTAAGAACACAATTCGCGCAGGCTACCCCGGGCACAGGGTTTCGATATCAACTGCAGACAAAGTTAGAAACCGCTGCTTATCCTATTGTGCATCAGAGCACTGAAATACCAGCCGGTATAAGCGGAGTGTATCGAGATCGGCTGGATACGCCAGAATATGAGCCCCCGGTAATTTATCCTGGTGCTGCGATACGCAAGAATGTGGAAGGCGATGTGCTGGTTGGCTATATTGTTAATGCTGATGGAACAGTTTCCCAGGTAAAAGTGCTGCGCAGTACACAGCCCCTTCTATTTGATGCCAGTGTTTTACGGGCAGTACAAAACACTCGCTACGCCCCTGCCTATTCAACAAGAAGCGTTGCTAGAAGCGCTCTTCGCACACCCAATCAGCCGCCTGCTCGTATCAAGCGATTTTTTCGCTTTCGTATACGTGAGCAGTAACTTATTAAGGAGACTGATATGTATCTGAAAGAAATGCTGGGTAGATATACGTTATCTACGGTCTTTGCCGTATTCATAACCAGTGTGCTGTTGCTGATAATGCAATACGCGATAAAGAGTGATGGCGTTGAAATTATGCCTCGCCCACCAGGCCAAAATGTCGAGCTCTTACGACGCATCGACGATGTAGAACCGGAAGTAAAAAAGCGTAAGCTGATAAAGCCAAAGCCTCCGGAGAAAACTCCATTTGTTCCTCGTCAGCTTGAGCCAACTGTTGGAGAAATAGGCACAGGCTATAGCAATCAAGCTCCGAGCAATGACCAGCCCATAGTCAACCCCCGTGGAGGTGTTGCCGACGGCGATCTTTTGCCCATCATGACGGTCGCGCCGGAATATCCAAATCGACCCCAAGCGCGAGGTATTGAGGGATGGGTTGTGTTGGAATTTATCGTTGATCAACTGGGACGGGTGCAAGAACCTCGGGTTGTTGAAGGACAACCTGCCGGTGTTTTCGAT
>QIGT01000376.1 GCA_003230835.1 Gammaproteobacteria bacterium | reverse complement strand
CCTAACGCAGCACTGGTAGGTAGACCTGCAGCGATGAGTTCATTCACGCTGAAGTCTTTCTGCTTGAATGACGGACCTAAATCACCTTGGGCCAAATTAGCCATGAATTTTCCGTACTGTACAATCAGCGGCGCATCAAGATCGTACGCGGCTTTTAAATTAGCCTCGATCTCCGCAGGCAATCGTCGCTCACCATCAAACGGACCACCTGGCGCAAGCCGCAGCAGAAAAAAGACAGCGGTAACAATGACAAAGAAAGTCACCCCTGCGAAGAACAGCCTTTTTACAACATAGGTTTTCATAAAGTACCGAAATTGAAGTCTATGTCACCCACCCAAGGCAACCAGCAGCATGTTTGTTGGCCTTCTACTAGTTTAATGCGCATGATTCTCATTTAGATTCCAACGAATATCAATACCTTACGCTTTCTAACACTACTTGACGGGCAGTATTCGGGACAGGCAACCTTACTTCATCTTACACATACCCGAGTGACAAACTTTAATTGCAACTGCGCCGCGTCCAAGTGTTTGTTATTTCAAGTGTTTGCGACTTCAAGTGATAGCCATTTAGGAGAATAGTGTCATGTTGACCAGCCGCCTCAAGTACCTCGTCCTAGCGGTGCTTCTACAAACATCTATCACTGCCTGGGCGACCGACAACCCCACCTCTCCCAAAGAAAGTGAGACGCGGCAGTACACCTTTTCGTGGCAATTTGCTGATGCAAGCCAACTCTCGCCTCGCGGTGGCACCACCAAAGGGCCAGCAGTAACTTTAAGCACACGCCCCACATCGGCCTGGCAGCAATTACAGGAACCTGGCTTGACTAAGCGCGAAAAAGATCGACGCGCCATTCTCGCGATGGCAGGCCCTTATCGGACCAGTTTTGATTTCATAGAAACCGTTGGGTTCGTCTTAGATTACGAAGCACAAGCGCCCTATCAATCTTGGGCAACAGAGTATGTGTACGTTGTTGCTGATAAACCTGAGTTTGTTAGCTTGCAGCATATACTGGTAATGACCTTTCTCGACAAAAATAACCAGCCGTCTGAACCTATCGTGGTCAAACATTGGCGCCAAGACTGGCACTACGAAGCATCCACCTTAAACACTTATAACGCTAACAATACCTGGCAACGCGAAGAACGCAGCCGCACAAGTGTCAAAGGACTCTGGCGCCAAGCGGTATACCAAGTAGACGACTCGCCTCGCTACCAGGCAATTGGAGAGTGGCAACACTATGGGAATTACTCTAGCTGGCAAAGCGAGGAAACATGGCGTCCACTACCTCGTCGTGAGTTTAGCGTACGCAATGACTACGACGTGCTCATAGGAACCAACCGCCATACGATTTATCCAACAGGATGGGTACAGGAGGAAGAAAATCTTAAGGTCGTGCTCGACACAAGTGCAACCGGGAATATCGCAAAATCAATTCTCGCACGCGAAATCGGACTTGCCCGGTACGAACGCATAGACGGACACGACTGGACTGCGGGCGACACATACTGGTCGCAAACAGCACCATTTTGGGCTTTGGCCCGGGACATATGGGAAGAAATACTCGAGCAAAAATCACCCCTGTCCATAGCAAAAACTGTTAACCAGAAACCCTTATTCACCATCATGTTCAAGCTTGCTAACAGCACAACCAAAACACGCCCTTTCAACAAAGCAGATGTTCGCCAATTAATACAGGCTGAGCTAGCAAAGTTCACCAATTAAAATGGGCTAACCCGGACACTGTAAAAAAACACGAGACAACCTCTCCGAGTTGTTAGTAAGGTCAACGTAATCCAAGGCTGCTATGTTTCAGCGGGACTACTTAATAACGCGCGACGGTTTAGAGAACTTGTAGTGCGCTACCTGCCATTGCTGGCCTTTTTCGTAACCGAACATTTCCTCACACGCCATAAAGAACATGCGCCAGCGTTGTACCCAAACACGCGCATCACCACCACGATATGTACGTTCTAGAACAGCACGAACAGCACTTCGATGCTTATCAAGGTTATCGAGCCAACCACGTGCAGTCCGCTCATAGTGAGTACCATCATAGAGCCAGCGTTTCTCAAGTTGCAGATCACCTTGAAAGGACAGCAATGTATCCGCTGCAGGCATCAGTCCTCCCGTAAAGAAATAGCGCCCCATCCAATTACTCTCGCCTTCAACTTCAAAAGGGTAGATTAGATCTTTATGACAAAAAATATGAACAAACAATATGCCTTCTGGTTTCAACCATCGGTAGATATTGCTCATCAATGCTTCGTAGTTACGCACGTGTTCGAACATCTCAATCGAGATGATCTTGTCGAAGTGCTGATCTGCCAGTTGTAGGGTATTTACGTCTTGCGTGATTACGTTTAGGTTATCCAGTTTAAGGCACTCCACTTGGCCTTCAATGTAATTGCGTTGAGTAGTCGAATTAGACACAGCAGTTACTTCCACATAGGGATTGTGCTTAGCAAGCCATATCGAAAAAGAACCCCAACCACAACCAAGGTCAAGCACCTTGTCGCCATCGATCACTCCCAACCGTTCCTCGTACAACTTCAATGTATGTACTTCGGCTTGAGCGAGCACAGATCGTTCATCAGGAAATATACTCGCCGAATACTTAAGTTTTGGCCCGAGCAGCAACTGAAAAAACTCGGTGGGAAGTTCGTAATGCTGTTCATTAGCTACACTTGTATGCAACGCAATTTCACTTGATCGCAACGCAATCGTACGTTCTTCTTTCACTCCTGGAGGTTGAAGCATTTCTTCACGCAGCCGTTGCCTAACAAGAGCCCGAATTCCAACCCGTACGATTGAATCAGGAATCCATCCAGACTCAGCAATATCGACTATCGAGGCCATCCTTAGCTTTTCAGCATTTTTTGGCTGCGACTAGCTGAAGAGAATCTAACTGATTGTCAAAGGCTATTTGCACATCACTTATTGCTCTTTCTAAAAATCCACCTTCACAATAGGAGAAGTAAAATTGCCACAACCTTTGAAACTCGCTATCGAATCCTAGGTCAGTTAACTTGTCCGCGTTGGCACTAAATTTTTGAGACCAGCACTCTATCGTTCTGGCATAATCGAGGCCAATATCCGAAAGCATTGTAAGCCTTAAATAATCGGTTTGTGTTGCAGCTTTCACAAGACGAGTGACCGAAGGTATAAAACTTCCCGGGAAAATATGTTTCTTTATAAAATCGACTTCCTTTAACGCAGCTTCGTACCGCTGATCTTGAATTGTAATCGCTTGCATAACAAAACGACCAGACGGCACCATTAGTGACTCCACTTTCCGAAAGTACTCGTCAAGAAATTCATCTCCAACAGCTTCGACCATCTCAACTGAAACAATTTTTTCGTACTGACCCGTTAGATCTCTATAGTCCCTCAAAAGAACTTTAACCCGGCCCTCTAAGCCAGCGGCCTTCACGCACTTCTCGGCTTCTTCTTTTTGCGCCTTAGATATTGTTGTAGTAGTAACTGAAACATCGAACCGGGATGCAGTATAAATCGCGAAACCACCCCAGCCACCACCAATATCTAACAACCGATCTCCGGGTTGAAGATCAAGCATCTCGCACAACCGCTCTAATTTATGTTCTGAAGCCTGATCAAGCCCCCAATCTTGTCCGGAAAAGACTGCGCTTGAATACATCATTCGATCATCTAACCACAATCGAAAAAAGTCGTTACTCAAATCGTAGTGGGCTGCAATATTTTTTCGAGCACCTAATCGAGTATTCAAACGCATACGATGCGTTACTTTCTCCACACATTGCTTCAACCATCGCAACCGGGAACCATCTAGGCCATCCAGCGCACGATAATTTGCCGCCATAATGCGAACGACCAATGTAAGATTCTTACTGCTCCAGTAGCCTTGCGCATAAGCTTCACCAGCACCAACGGTGCCACCAAACAGAACATTTATGTAGAACCTAGGGTTATGTACGTAAATAATCGCTTTGCGCTCCTTTCCCTCATCCACCCCGAACACTGTTAACTTCCCGCCATCGCGCACTTCTATACAACCAAATTGAATGCTACCTAAGGCTCTTAGTACAACGCGACGCGCAAACCTCACCAGTAATGATGCAGAAGCATCACCGAATTCTGGTTTAGGCGCGAGGCGTGTCATCTGGGTGAGCATGAAAATGCGCTCCTTTGAGTTTCAATAACGTCGCTTGCCAGTAAATCCTACCGAAGGTAACTAAGTTCTGCGCCGGATATTTCAATCGAAGCTTCAGAGGCAGCCAGACACTAGCTTTTGAGGGGTACAGGTTTAGGACAACCGCAAAAACCTGTTTTCCTTTGTCATGCAATTGCATGTGAATGACGATGCGTTCATCGCTGATTCGAAACCGCCATACGTATCCTAGTTTCATTGGCATGAACGGCGAAACATGAAAATCTTTTTCGAATCGCCACGTATTTTTGTCGCTATTTTCTAGTACGTAGCAATGGTCTTCATCCCATGGAGTATTGGTAATATGAGCAACAATGGTACAAATCCTCCGGCTAACAACTACAAAATAGAATGACACTGGATTGAAGGAACGCCCAACCACGCTAGGCTGAGTCAGCAACCAAACCTGCGCGTCTCTGGCATCTTGATTTGTAAGTTCCAGAATTCTGCTCATTGGAATATATTTCAATTCCTGTGGTCGGAGTAACTTCGGTAATTTGGAGTTTTCAAGGAAGGATAACGACATCCACACTCGATACCTAAACGAATGGTTGAAAAGCAACCGCCGTCGATGAATAACGGTCCCTTCAAACGCTTGCTCCGTCAGACTCAGAGGGGCGGTGGTTACGCCGGTTTCCACTAGCTAACTCCGCTTAAGATCTTCTCTGCACAGCGCATACCACTGACAAAACCATCTTCATGAAAACCTGCACCCCAATAGGCACCTGCAAAATAGATACCGCTACGGGACACATCTTCCCACTGTTCTTGAGCATCTAACGCTGCCTGCGTAAAGTGTGGATGATGGTATATACCCTGCCAGTCGACAGTCGTAGGTTCACGACCCGGGTTGAGAGTCACAAATAGCTGTTCACTACACTTTAGCCCTTGTAGTCGATTCATCCAATATGTAATTGACAGGGCTCCATTGGGCTCACGGACAATATTCCAACTAGACCAACAATTGCGATTACGAGGCATGAAAGAACTATCACGATGTAAAAATACTTGATTGCGACGAAAAGAAATTTGGCTTAATACAGCTCGTTCAGTGGTCGTTGAATCGCTTAGCAATGAAAGCGCTTGATCACTATGACATGCCAGCACGACTGAGTCATAAGTACTTTCTGCATTGTTGGCAGAAACTACAATACCATGTTCACTGCGACGAACCTCTTCAACATCGCAGTTCGTCGAAATACGTCCATGAAATTTTCTCCCAAACACAGCTAAGTAACTCGAAGACCCTCCATCAACAACTTGCCAATGAGGACGCGACGCAATCTGCAGCATCCTATGGTTACGCATAAATGTAATCACATGACGTAACGATAAGGTTAAGCTTTGTTCCGTAGACTGTGACCAAAGTGCTGCACACATCGGAACAATATGACCATCTTTAAAAGCGTTCGAATATTTGTTTTCAACTAGATATTGACCCAATGTTACATTAGGAATATCCCCAGTTCGCAGCGCATGATAAAATCGGATGAGATCACGCCACAACTTCCAGTAGTCCACCTTGACAAGCTGCGTAATATTGCAGAGCGCCGCGCGGAAATTCGCAGTCCCATACTCAAGTCCAAGTACATCATCCCGAATAGCAAAACTCATACTCGAATTCTTCTTGGTTAATCCGAGTTCCTTTAGCCAACGACTAAAGTTCGGATAGTTCGTTTGGTTAAACACTATAAAACCCGTGTCAACTTCAACAATTCCCTTTCGAACCGCTAAGCTGTGTGTATGCGTATGGCCGCCTAAGCGTTCTTTTCCCTCAAGAAGGTGTACATCCGCCCCGCCTTTTTCAAGGTGCCATGCTGCAGAAATACCGGCAATACCCCCGCCGATAACCGCAACTTTATTCATTGTTCCCTCACTGTATTGGATAACACGCTCAAATATTCCAGACAATGCCAACAGAGACTGCGGCTAAGCATACAGGTTCCTTTCACACATTTACCATTCAATCCGCAATCTCACATCAAGCGCGTAGATACTTGCGATCGATTCTCAGCGCGACAATGCTGATACCAATAAGTGCAAACCCAATTGCCATTAAAGCCAAAGGCCAACCTATAGAATCAGCAAAATAGTGGCCGGTAAAGTAGGCTGTATAACCGATTATACCGAGTGTCGCGGCGAAATTGAGCGCACGACTCTGAGCCCAAACACCTACCCAAACCAAACCACACGCAGCGAATAAAAATCCCACTTCAAATATTGATCCCTCAAGCGTGAACCACCATCCAAAGAGAAACATCCAACAGCCAAAGAAGAATAATAGTGGGCTGGCTGCAGTATGAATTCCCTTGCGAAGCGCAACAGCAGCCACAAGCCACATCGCTCCCAAGGTTACGGCGATGACTTTTTCGTCAAACAAGCATAAGTCTAACAAGACAGTCCAAAAGCCAGATAGAAATCCAAGAGATATCATAGCCAGTGTAGTTAAGCGCCAACGCGAGTACGCAGCAACAAATTGTAGTCCGAATATACTAAGCGTAACTAGCCCAGCTATTTGCTCATCACCGCCACTCCCGAACTCGTCAAACGCCACCATTAGTCCAAGGGGTTGAAGAAGAGATGCAGCAATAAATAGAGGCATCGAAAAATTTCGATAACGAGCACCTCTTAACGCAGAGACTCCCAAGGCAAAGAAACATAAACCAGAGCCTAGCGTTACAACCACTCGAACCCCACTATTCATTCCACCCCATTGCAAGGCAATGAATGTCACAATTCCAGCAAAAACGAAGGTTCCACCAAGGTAGCTCAACACCTTCGCCAGCGTACTCGATTGCCTGTCAGCGTTACCTAATTCGCTCGAGAGCACTCGTTCGATATCAGCCATGTCTATATCGAAATCATCTATGAGCGAAGCTATCTGCCCCAACGCTTCCTGTTTGTTCAACAATGTCAAGGTCCTCCTTGTGAATATCTAGCCGTGCCATGTGATTTACCAGACCACTACCATGCCGCCATGAATAGCCGGATGCGTATCCGCCTAGAGGCAGTTTCGTTGATACAATAACTAACGATGAGTGAAGTCAAATTGGATTGTCGTTTCGTTTTAGGGGTAAAGTCATCATCTCCCCCAAGCATGGATGGGGATTATCTAGGTCTGTCGGTATCAACAATCGGTTTTGTTGGCTAACGTAGAGTGGCACAATGCCTTCTTCTCCCACACCGATACACAACCATGACTCATTACCAAGTGGTAGCCCAAAACTATAGCCAGGCAAGCGAGAATCGAATTCATAGCGATGAAATTGCGAAGAAGTACGGCTTTCGAGGCGCCCTAGTGCCTGGAGTAGCAGTATACGGACATCTAACTTACCTCTTGGCAAAAGAACTTGGGAGCGCCTGGCTCGGCCACTCCATTGATAATCTACGATTGCTAAAACCTGCCTACCACAACGAAAAACTGACGCTCACGTTAACCAGTAAAGGCAGCCAACACACCGTGCAATGCCTAAGCCCAGCGGGAGAACTGATTGCAACTCTAGACAGCACCATGCCAACAGAATTGCCCGACAGTGAGCCAGCAGATCTGTTCGAGAAACCACCTAAGAACCCTGAACGTGTCGAAATTTCATGGGACACCATAGAAGTCGAGACGCCGTTTACGCCCTGGAATTTGAGCATTACACAAGAAATCAATCAACGTTACGCTCGCGAAGTTAGCGACAACCTGGCGCTATATGAAAACAAGGCAGTTCACCCTCATTTACTACTAGGACTAGCAAACAGAGCACTAACTAACGAGTATCTCATGCCTACATGGATTCATGCAGGATCCGAAACGCGTCATCGTGCCCAGGTAAACGTGGGAGACACGCTCACCATTAAATCCGTTCCGCTTGAAAAATGGCAGAACAAAGGACACGAGTTCATACGGCTGTATGTCTCCTACTGGCGCGGAGAAGAATTAACAACTGACATAATGCACACTGCCATATACAAGCTGGCGGAGTAGATGCGCCTAGCCATCTTAGCATCACACAAAGGCACAACATTGCAATGCGTTATTGACGCCTGCGCCACGCACGCTTTGCGAGCCCAGGTTGTTACGGTAATTAGCAACAACAGCTATTCAGGCGCGATTCGAAGAGCGCAGCTCGCTGACATACCGACACACCATATCAGCAGCAAAACACACCCACTCCCCGAGTTAGCCGACGCTGCTGTTTTAGCAACGTTAAAACAAACCAAAGCAGATTGGGTATTACTGCTTGGCTATATGAAGAAACTAGGTCGCGACACCTTAAGTGAGTTCAGCGGCAGAATTCTGAACACACATCCAGCTCTATTACCAAAATTTGGGGGCAAAGGATATTTTGGCCGCAAGGTACATGAGGCGGTTCTAGCTGCAGGAGAAACAGAAAGCGGCGCAACAATTCATTTGGTAGACGCCGAATACGATACCGGACAACTCCTCTCGCAAGTTAAAGTTCCCGTTTTAGAATTCGATACGGCTGAGGCATTGGAAGAGCGTGTAAAGAAAGCTGAGCAGCGGCTTCTAATTAGCACACTCATAGACCTATCGAACCAGCAACAAGTTTCAAACTACTAACAGCGCCGATTTCGCCACCCCAGAACTAACTATTTAGAATTGTCAGCGCATGCTCATGTAACGACGCGTTCGCCGAAGCCAATATTGCCCCGCCTAGAGAAGGGTCTGTACCTTCGTAAGTGGTAATCACACCACCTGCCCCTCTAATTATCGGAACAAGTGCTTGGATGTCATACGCATTCAGACCGCAATCTGTCGCTAGATGCACATAACCCATAGCAACCATTGCAAATAGATAGCAATCGCCCCCGTATCTACACATCTTTGCACTGTC
>QIGT01000373.1 GCA_003230835.1 Gammaproteobacteria bacterium | reverse complement strand
CTCGCTTAGCACAACAGATTGGGGTTTTGTATGTCACTGGGGAAGAATCGCTGAGTCAGTTGGCCATGCGCGCAAAGCGCCTGCAATTGCCCCTAGAAAATCTCATGGTTGCCGCCGAAACCCGGGCTGAAGTCATTGCTGCACATATCGAAACCCACCAACCTCAAGTGGTCATTCTAGATTCTGTACAAGTGCTGCAGATGGAAGGCATCGACTCCACGCCGGGGTCTGTTACCCAGGTGCGCGAGACCGCTGCATTCTTCACTCGTTTGGCAAAACAAACCAACACTGTGGTGGTTCTGGTCGGTCACATTACAAAGGAAGGTGGTCTCGCTGGACCGAAAGTGTTAGAGCACATGATAGATTGTTTTATCATGCTCGACAGCCCGGCAGGCAGCCGCTTCCGCACTCTGAGGGCGCTCAAGAATCGTTTCGGAGCGGTCAACGAGCTTGGCGTATTTGCTATGACTGACCTCGGCATGAAGGAAGTCTCCAACCCTTCTGCGATATTTTTGCAGCGTGGCGATGTTGACTCACCGGGTAGTGTTGCCACGGTCACATGGGAAGGGACACGGCCACTGTTGGTGGAGATTCAGGCGTTAGTTGATGAAGTTTCATCTGGGTACCCTAAGCGAGTAGCGGTTGGTCTTGACCAACAACGTTTGGCTATGCATTTAGCGGTATTGCATCGCCATTGTGGCGTCACCTTGGGTGATCAAGATGTGTTTGCTAATGTGGTAGGGGGGGTGCGCATTCAAGAAACCGGCGCCGATCTCGCGCTGCTTCTGGCGGTTCTGTCTTCTTTTCGCGATCGCATTCTCCCCCGCGACCTAATTGTCTTTGGAGAGCTGGGCTTAACCGGTGAGTTGCGCCCAGTTGCTAATGGTCAAGAGCGCTTACGCGAAGCTGCCAAGCATGGCTTTAAGCAAGCTATCGTTCCTTTTGCCAACCGTCCCCAACAACGGCTTCCTAACATGGCAGTTCACGGCGTACAAAATCTCAGTGCCGCGTTAGAAATTCTTAGTAGTTTTTAGGCCAGTCTGCAGGCTACTCTTCACCTGTGGATTCAATCGGTCGAGGCATGCCATTGCAGCTATCGGTGAATGGGTTTGTATTGCAAACGAGTGGGTTGAGCATCGCCCAGGCGTTTCTTACGATCAGCTTCGTAGTCGCTGAAATTACCTTCAAACCAGGTCACCTGGCTGTCTCCCTCAAATGCCATGATGTGTGTCGCGATGCGATCTAAGAACCACCGATCGTGGGAAATGACCAAGGCAGAGCCGGCGAAGTTCAACAAGGCTTGCTCCAACGCGCGTAGTGTTTCAACATCGAGGTCGTTGGTGGGTTCATCCAATAGCAGCACATTAGCACCGCGCCGCAATAACTTGGCTAAGTGAACTCGATTTCGTTCGCCACCAGACAGGTCGCCAACACGTTTCTGTTGATCGGCACCTTTGAAATTAAATCGACCGACATAGGCTCGGCTGTGTATTTCATGTTTGCCAATGCGAATGATATCTTGCCCGTCAGAGATTTCTTCCCAGGCGGTTTTTTGGGGTGACAATTCGTCGCGACTTTGGTCGACGTAGGCAAGTTGCACGGTGGAACCAATATCGATACTGCCTTGATCCGGTGATTCTTCACCAGTGAGCATTCTGAAAAAAGTAGACTTGCCCGCACCGTTGCCGCCGATGATGCCGACGATGGCGCCACGGGGAATGTTGATGTGCATGTCTTCAATCAGTAGACGTTCGCCAAATCCTTTACTGACACCGCTTACCTCAATGACCTTCTCGCCCAGACGCTCGCCGGTTGGGATAAATAGCTCGGTAGTTTCCTGGCGCAATTCTTGTTCTTGGTTCACCAAGTCATCAAAACGTTGCAAGCGAGCGCGACTCTTCGATTGTCGAGCTTTCGGATTGGAACGCACCCATTCAAGTTCTGCTTTGATCGAGCGCTGCCTGGCTTTTTCCTTAGATGCTTCTTGTTGCAGGCGTGTGTCCTTATTTTCCAGCCAACTGCTGTAGTTGCCTTCAAAGGGAATACCGCGCCCGCGGTCGAGTTCAAGAATCCAACCCGCTACATTGTCTAAGAAATAGCGGTCGTGAGTGACCGCCACCACTGTACCGTCGTATTCATCTAAGAATCGCTCCAACCAGGCTACGCTATCCGCGTCCAAATGGTTGGTCGGCTCATCTAGCAGTAGCATCTCAGGCTTTGACAATAGCAGTGCGCACAAAGCCACACGGCGGCGCTCGCCACCGGATAAAATGTTCACCGGGGTGTCCCAGGCGGGAAGGCGCAATGCATCAGCGGCTATGTCTAGTGTACGATCAATTTCCCATCCATCCACCGCGTCGATCTGACCGGTCAAATCGCCTTGTTGTTCTAATAGGCTATTCATCTGTTCGTCGTCCATCGGCTCGGCGAACTTGTCGGAAATTTCGTTGTATTGCGTGAGCAAGGCCATGATCGAGGCAACCCCTTTCTGCACATTGCCGCGTACGTCTAGTGTGTCGTCAAGCTGAGGCTCTTGAGCCAGATAACCAATATTGAGATCTTTTTGCGGACGAGCTTCGCCTTCGATATCCGTGTCTTGGCCAGCCATAATACGCAGTAGGGTCGATTTGCCTGAGCCATTGAGACCTAATACGCCGATCTTTGCGCCGGGATAGAAAGACAGATTGATGTTTTCAAGAATCGTCTTCTTAGGCGGGACAACCTTAGTCACCGCCTGCATGGTGTAGACATACTGAGCCATAGAATTTCTTTACTGCGATGGGTTTTCGGAGCGGCAGTATACGGATGTTCAGGCTCAGTACCAGCCTGCAATTCAGCTACGGTCGATGTGAGGTTTGCATCTTCATCATGAAACATTTAATACGATGCTGCGCCCAGCTTACGATACAATGCGCGGCATCTTATTAGATGCTGTTTCAACATCGAAACAGCCAACATCAACCGA
This sequence comes from Gammaproteobacteria bacterium, assembly GCA_003230835.1. Lineage (GTDB taxonomy): Bacteria > Pseudomonadota > Gammaproteobacteria > Pseudomonadales > Azotimanducaceae > UBA4421. The sequence goes on along the minus strand of QIGT01000373.1, from coordinate 6,070 downwards.
CTTAACAGGACGCCAATGTTTGTAGGAAACGAAACTATTGCAGGCTTCGACGATGAGGTGGCTAGCGCTATCGAGCAGGAGAACCAGCGTCAAGAAGAACACATTGAACTTATTGCTTCAGAGAACTATGCAAGCCCCAGGGTTTTAGAGGCACAGGGCTCAGTTTTGACCAACAAGTACGCCGAGGGGTATCCGCACAAGCGTTATTATGGTGGTTGTGAGTATGTCGACAAAGTTGAAGTGTTGGCCATTGATCGGGTCAAGGTCTTGTTTGGTGCCGACTATGCTAACGTGCAACCGCATTCAGGTTCGCAGGCCAATGCGGCGGTCTATTTGGCATTGTTGAACCCTGGCGACACGATATTGGGGATGAGCCTTGCCGATGGCGGTCATCTGACCCATGGCGCGTCGGTTAATTTTTCTGGTCGTATCTACAATGCTGTGCAATATGGTTTGGACGCTGCTACTGGCGTAATTAACTACCAAGACATCGCCGAATTGGCGCGAAAGCACCAGCCAAAGATGATAGTGGCGGGTTTTTCTGCCTACTCCCGACGCATGGATTGGCAGAAATTTAGGCACATTGCTGATGAAGTGGGTGCTTACTTGGTGGTCGATATGGCGCATGTTGCAGGATTGGTTGCGGCAGATTTATATCCTAACCCAGTGCAAATTGCAGACGTCACCACCTCCACCACACACAAAACATTGGGCGGCCCGCGCGGCGGGATCATACTGGCCAAGGAAAATCCAAAGCTCGAAAAGAAGCTTAACTCTGCTTTGTTCCCGGGCAGCCAAGGTGGACCTTTGATGCATGTGATCGCTGCCAAAGCGGTGTGTTTTAAAGAAGCTATGCAGGATGAGTTCAAAACCTATCAGATGCAGACCCTCAAAAACGCCCAAACCATGGCAAGAGTATTCTTAGAGCGAGGTTACGATGTGGTATCTGGCGGCACAGACAATCATCTGTTCCTGCTAGACTTGGTAGCCAAAGACATCACCGGCAAAGATGCAGATGCAGCCTTAGGCCGAGCAAACATCACCGTGAATAAAAATGCTGTACCTAATGATCCACGCTCGCCCTTTGTAACCAGCGGTTTACGCATTGGTTCTCCCGCGGTGACTCGTCGCGGCTTTGGTGAAGATGAGTGTGCCACCATCACTGCTTGGATATGCGATATTCTTGATGACATCGAAAACGAAAACATGGCGAGCAGTGTCAAAAGTCAGGTTCTACAGTTGTGTAGTCGCTTTCCGGTTTATCCTCGTTAACATAGCGAATCGGATATGCATTGCCCTTTTTGTAGCGCTGACGATACTAAGGTGATCGACTCGCGGTTGGTTGCGCAAGGTGATGCGGTGCGTAGGCGTCGTGAGTGCCAGTCTTGCGGCGAACGCTATACCACGTTTGAAACGGCAGAATTGGTCATGCCGCGGATCATCAAACGCGATGGTACGCGCGAGCCTTTTGACGAAGAAAAATTGAAATCGGGCTTAACTAAGGCGTTAGAGAAAAGACCTGTGGGTGTCGATGAAATCGAAACTGCCATGACTCAGATCAAACACAACCTTCGAGAAACTGGAGAGCGTGAACTACCCTCGCTCACCGTTGGCGAACAAGTTATGGCGCAGTTGCGCAAACTCGACCCGGTTGCCTATGTGCGTTTCGCCTCGGTTTATCGAGATTTCCAAGACGTCAGTGAATTCGCCGATGAAGTAAAGCGTCTCAATACGGACGAGGAATCGTGACCGAATCTGATCGGTTGTTTTTACTGGCAAGCGTTGAGCTGGCCGAGGCTGGGCGTTACACCTGTGCCCCTAACCCTACTGTAGGTTGTCTCATTGTTGCTCATGGCCAAATCATTGGTCGTGGTTATCATGCATATACAGGGCAAGGCCATGCCGAAGTAAACGCCTTGGCCCACGCTCGGACACAGGGTCATGATGTTCAAGGTGCCACTGCCTATATCAGTTTAGAACCCTGCGCCTTTGTTGGCCGTACACCAGCGTGTGCGACAACCTTAGCTGCAGCGGGAATCGCGCGTGTTGTGGTTGCTATGTTAGACCCACACCCACAGGTTTCCGGCGCGGGAATGAAAATGCTCGATGCCGCCGGGGTGAATGCTGAACTGTTGGCCCTCGACCAAGCTAAACACTTGGTTCGTGGATATGTCAGCCGTATCACCCGTGGTCGTCCCTGGGTTAGAGTGAAGTCGGCCAGTTCCCTCGACGGTGCCATCGCTCTGTCCAACGGTGAGAGTCGTTGGATCACTGGCGCACCAGCAAGGCGAGATGTGCAGTATTGGCGTGCCCGCAGTGACGCCATCATCACCGGGGTAAATAGCGTCATCGCGGATGATCCTGCGCTCACTGTGCGTGAACCGGAGTATGACCAAGCAAAACAGCCACTGAGAGTTGTACTCGACGGACATTGCCGCACCCCTGCAGATGCCAAGTTGGTAGCAGATGGTGGAGATACACTGATAGTGCACAACCCTGAGGTGCAAGTTCCAACCGCCTTAACCTGTCACCGCGGTGTTAGCTGCCTCGCTCAAGACCCCCGAGACCTGCAAGCTTTGTTGCGACACCTTGCGCAACTAGGCTGCAACGAAGTGATGTTCGAAGCGGGTTCTACGATTCTAGGCAGCGTGGTTGAATCCGCTTTGTGGGATGAGTGGGTGAGTTACATTGCACCCAAATGGATGGGAGATGATGCCCAAGGTTTGGTCAAATTGAACGTCTCATCCATGCAAAGTACTGTCTCTGCTCGGGTTGTCGAGCGTATGGCTATTGGTCAAGATACGCGTCTCATACTGGAACCTCTGTAAATGCCCGAAACTTCTCGTAAACCAAATCGCTGGGCTCGGCGTAAGGCTCGCCGTGCTTTGGTGCAAGCTGTTTATCAATGGCAACTGTCGAATAATTCATTTGAGTCGATTGTTAAAGATTTCGAAAGCGGCGAGGCGTTGAAGAAAGCTGACAAGCAATATTTCAGCGAAGTTTTACATTATGTTGTCTACCATGCGGATAAATTAGACAACGAATATCGAGATTTATTAGATCGCAGTGTAGAACACCTTGATCACGTTGAGAGAGCTATCTTACGTTTGGCTACCACGGAATTTTGCCAGCGTATCGATGTGCCTTATCCGGTGGTGATTGATGAGTATGTTGAGTTGGCCAAAACGTTTGGCGCACAGGATTCCTACAAGTACATCAACGGCGTGTTAGATAAGCTTGCCCGATCACTGCGTAGCACAGAGGTGGATGCACGAAATAGGGGTAAGTAGAACGGCAACACCCATTCAGGTTATGGACGAATTTTCACTCATCGATTGTATTGTTAGCGAACTAGGCAGCCAGGCTAAAGGGCCGTGGATCGCCCTAGGTCCGGGAGACGATGCGGCAGTCATCGCACAATCGCCAGGCTGCCAAGCAGTGGCCTCCATCGACACTTTGATAGCCGATAGGCATTTTCCTGCCGCCGCACCAGCAGAACTGGTGGGATATCGTGCGCTCATGGTTAGTTTGTCAGATCTAGCCGCCATGGCTGCAGTTCCGCGTTATGCTTTGGTGGCGTTGACCTTGCCCGTAGCCGATAAAGACTGGGTAGTGAGCATGGCGCGCGGTATGGCTGATGCGGCTCGTCTAACAGGTACTTATATCTGCGGTGGTAATATATCTCGTGGCCCCTTGAGTATCACGGTAAGCGTGCACGGCGAGGTCCCATTGAATGGCGCGGTCACGCGATCCGGCGCACAAGCCGGCGATGGTATTTATGTCAGCGGCATGTTGGGCGGTGCTGCCGCATGCGTTCGGCAAAAGCACTTTACTGTTAGTACGTCTTTGTCACTCACGCATGTTCAGCAACGATATTTTCGGCCCATGGCGAGAATAGATGTGATGCCCACCGTACGTAACCAAGCCAGCGCGTGTGTCGACATCTCGGATGGTTTTTTGCAAGACCTAAGCCACCTTACCCGCAACAGTGGCGTGGGTGCTGAGTTAGAGTCAAAGCAAATTCCCATCTGCGATGGTGCTACATTAAATGACGCCTTGTCTGGTGGTGACGACTATGAGCTGTTGTGCACTTCCGACAAGTCTATGCCAGGATTCGTACGCGTAGGTACAATTTGCGCACACAAGCACATGTTGCTAGATCAACAACCGGTGAGCATTGCAGGCTATGAACACTTCAGCACTTAGCGTTAGTCACTTGAGCCGCCCCAGTGTGTTGTGGGCAAGTGGGCTGGGTTTGGGGTTTCTACCTAAGGCACCAGGCACTTGGGGCAGTATCGGTGCGGTTTTGATTTGGTGGTTTTTCCTAGCCGAGCTGTCCTGGTTGATCCAACTGGCGATTTGTAGCGGTTATTTCCTTTCTGGATGGTGGGCTAGTCATCAGGTTTGTAACGACTTTGCGATTGCAGACGCACCTCAAATAGTCGCAGACGAAGTGGTGGGTATGTGGTTGGCTTGTTTGTTGTTGCCTAAAGTCTGGTGGCTGATTTTTTTGGCTTTTGTGCTATTTCGAGTATTGGATATCGTCAAACCGGGCCCCATAGGTTGGCTTGATAAGAATATCAAAAGTAGTCTTGGCGTCATGCTAGATGACGTGGTGGCGGGAGTGAGCGGTGGATGTGTGCTGTATTTCTCATTTTTACTGCTCCAACGCAGCGGCTATGTGCCACTCACATAACTTGCAGGTTAGAATGTAGCCATGCAAAGTGTCCCTTTCATTGATAACGCTGCGCGCAGCCAGACTCCGGCTTGTTGTAAGTTGTACCTGGGAGTCGCCTTAGTTTGGCTGAGCTTACTCTTCGCCGATCAGGCTTGGGCTGTGGCACCGATAGAAGTGGTGGCACTATTTAAAGATAGAGCGGTTCTACGTACGTCATCCAGTCAACAAATGTTAAAGGTAGGCGAGACTTCTGATTTCGGTGCGACCTTATTGTCGGCCGACCCCTATGGGGCGAAAGTTCGCTACGCCAACGAAGTCTACGATTTGAGCTTGAGCACCCGAGTTAGCTCGCGGTTTAGTAAACGAACTGAAGATTCTGTGCGTATTAACCGAGACAGTTTCGGTCAGTATCGCATTAGTGGACAGATCAATGGCCACTACGCAAATTTTCTCGTCGATACCGGCGCTTCTGTGGTGGCCATGAGTGAAACTCATGCCACTAGCATGGGACTCAATTACCTACAAGGTCGACCCGGCAACGTTGAAACCGCTCAAGGTATAACCAGTGCCTACTTCCTAAATTTGGATGAGGTAAAGATTGCTGGCATTACACGACATGGCGTACGTGCAACGGTTATTTTAGGCAGCTACCCGGTTGAAGTACTACTGGGCATGTCTTTTCTACGTAATGTGAGCATGCAGGACGAGGCAGGGGTTTTGACCCTGACCGCCAAATACTAATGGTCGCGATCGACCACCATGCGGGCGAGCCCAGCCAGTAACGTACTATTTAAGCGCGCCCGCCCTAACAAGGCCAATGCTTCTTCAATTAAGGTATCTGCCATTTCAGTGGCTTGTGCAATACCCATCAGCTTTGGGAAAGTGCTTTTGTCAGCGGCCTCATCGGAACCGGCAGGCTTACCTAGCTTTTCCGTACTTTGGGTGACGTCCAAGACATCGTCCATGACTTGAAAGGCGAGTCCCATGCGATCGCCGAATTCGGTGAGTAAGAAAAATTGCTCCTGGGAAGGTAAAACGGCATTGGCGCTGAGTGCCCCTAATTGTACAGCGACTCGAATCAGGGCCCCGGTTTTTGCAGCATGCAGTGTCTGCAATTCTGTAAGACTCAGACTCGCCCCTTCCGCAGCCATATCTAAACATTGTCCACCGGCCATACCTGCCCATCCAGCTGCCTCAGCAAGCAGTTCAATCATTTGCAGTCTGGTCTGCGCACTTTGTTGTTCGGCGCAAGCGATGGTTTGAAAGGCCAACGAGTGCAGGCTATCGCCGGCCAATATGGCGTTGGCTTCACCAAAGGCCACATGGGCACTGGGTAGTCCGTGGCGCAGGTCATCATCATCCATGGCCGGCAAATCGTCATGAATCAAAGAA
>QIGT01000316.1 GCA_003230835.1 Gammaproteobacteria bacterium | reverse complement strand
GATGAGGCGTTGTCGAAGAAAGGTCTTGGTCGTCGTGTCACAAACTATCGGTTGCGTGATTGGGGGGTGTCGCGGCAACGATATTGGGGTTGTCCAATCCCCATGATCCATTGCGATGAGTGTGGTGTGGTACCTGTGCCACAAGCAGACTTGCCTGTGGTGTTGCCCACCGATGTGCAGTTTGAAGGGGTAGGATCTCCGCTGGCTAATATGGACAGTTTTGTGAAAGTCGACTGTCCGAAGTGTGGAGCCAATGCACGTCGTGAAACGGATACATTTGATACGTTCATGGAATCTTCTTGGTATTACACGCGTTTTGCTTGCCCAGACGCCAATACACCCATGGTAGATGACAGGGTTAAATACTGGGCTCCGGTGAATCACTATGTCGGTGGTATTGAACACGCCATATTACATTTGTTGTACGCGCGTTTCTTCTACAAGCTGATGCGTGATGAAGGTTTGGTTGAAGGCGATGAGCCATTTACGCAATTGTTGATGCTGGGCATGGTGTTGCAAGATGGCAAGAAGATGTCTAAATCATCCGGTGATGCAGGCGATCCGCAAAAGCTGTTGGATAAGTATGGCGCAGATGCCGTGCGCACCGCCATGATGTTTGCGGCGCCGCCGCAACATTCATTTGAGTGGAGTGAAGCTGGCTTGGAAGGCGCGATGCGCTTTTTAAAGAAGTTGTGGGCCCTGGTAACAGAACATGCGGCGTCAAATAGTGGTCTTACAGATGTTGACGATGCCAGTGTTTTGTCTGGGCTATCGCTGTGTGACGCTGCCAAAAAGCTGCGGCTTAAGACCCATGAAACCATAGGTCGAGCAGATGATGATTTTGGTCGGCGGGTGCAATTTAATACCGTGGTGTCTGGCGTGATGGAGTTGTGTAACGCGGTGTCTAAATTTTCACCTGTCAGCGCAAGCGATCACCGGGTTGTGGCGGAAGCGCTGGGAACTGCAGTACTGGTTATCTCGCCTATCGCACCACACATTGCGCACGAACTCTGGGCTAGGTTAGGTCGCAGTGGCTCGCCGGTGACTCAAGATTGGCCTACGCTAGATGAAAGCGCCTTACTACAATCCAGTGTAGAGTTGGTTGTACAAGTGAACGGCAAGGTGCGGGGAAAAATTGAAGTGCCATCACAAGCAGACCAAGACACCATATTATCGATTGCCCGGCGCGCAGAGAATGTTGCAAAACACCTCGAAGGTAAATCTATACGCAAGGAAATTGTGGTTCCTAACAAACTCGTGAATATTGTCGTCGGCTAATGCGCGTACTCAGCCTTATTACGTTGCTTACGCTGAGCATGCCAGGCTGTGGCTTCCAACTGCGTTCGTATAGTTTTGAAAGTTCGGTATCCAGCTTTGCTATTGCCGGTGACGCTAGATCCGCAGTAGCTGAATCTTTACGACGCGGCTTACTGCAGGCTGGCGTAGAAGAAGTTGCTGCAATGGACGCTGGACTGGTCATGGTGATCATGGATGAGCGCAATGAACGGCGCAGTATTTCAACCTCTAGTGCAGCCCAGGCGGCAGAGTACGAAATTAGTCGTGCTGTGCAGTATCAAATACTTGGATCAAACCAGCAGGTTCTCGCGCCAGCGACTTGGATAGAACGAGAACGTGTTTATCGTGTTGATCGAGGCAACATTGTTGGCAGCGTTGAAGAGCGAACAGTTTTAGAACGTGAATTAATGCAAGACATTGTCGGGCAGCTTATTCGTGCCATGGACGCCGTCAGCCGAACTTTGTCAGATGCAGGTTAAGGCAGAAGATCTCTCCAACCACCTCTCCAGCCATCTCTCCAGCCAGAGGGGCGGTAGTATAAAACCTGTGTATCTGGTGTCTGGTGATGAGACGTTGTTGGTGGAAGAAGCTTGTGATCAAATCATTCAAGCGGCTCGTGCTGCTGGATTTTCTGAGCGATCTGTACACTATGTTGAAGCGGGTTTTCATTGGCACGATTTATATCATGATGCGGCCAGCCTTTCGCTATTTGCCCAGCGCAAAGTTCTGGATGTGCGTGTGCCGGTGAAAAAATTTGATCGGCAAGCTTCAGAAGCGCTACGCGAATGGATGACAAACGTGGAGTCGAATGTGGAGTCAAATCAATCTGACGATCCTATTCTGTTGCTGCGTACAACTCGGCTAGAGCCAAGACAGCGTAGTAGTGCCTGGTTTAAGGCGTTAGATAAAGTAGGCGTGATCACGCTCATATGGCCAATGTCGGTCAAGCAGCTACCGAATTGGATCAGCGCAAGGTTGCGTAGCGCTGGTTTAGACGTTGAAAAGCCAGCCATAAGCTATCTCTGCGATCGTGTAGAAGGTAATTTATTGGCGGCTGCTCAAGAAGTCGAAAAGCTTGCGCTACTTCAACTTAGTCAACCCATCTCTATTGAAGCCATGGCCCAAGCGCTAGAGGACACCTCGCGTTTTAACAGCTTTGACCTCCTCGATGCGATGATGGCGGGTGATGGTGCTAGGAGCTCACGAATTTTGAACTCATTAAAAGATGAGGGGGTCGCGTTGTTTGCGATCATGGGGGCTTTGACAAGCCAGCTGAGGCGTATGGGGAATAGCCGCGGTTTGCCACCAGCGCGGCAACGAGTAATGGAGCAATTCGCCCGTCGTATTAAAGACGTGGTACCCGTGCTGTCTGAATGCGCCATTATTGACCAGCAGGGAAAGGGGCAGCGATATGGTGATGCTTGGATTAGTTTAGAAAACTTGTTGTTGCGCTTAGCCGGGCAAAGATCGTTACCATTGCCGAGTGAGGACATGAAATTGCTATCGTAAAGGGGCATCGTCGGTGTGACTTTGCGACACTGCTCACATAGGTGGCTCGCTTAGTCTTCTATCTTTGCATATCAAATGCATTGCGTATTGAATGAACGCAGCCGTTGCCGCCTGTTGGAGAATGAGATGGTAAAAAAACAGATGTTGAAAATTATGGGCCTGGCACTAAGTGTGTTTATGGGTTGTTGCGCCAGTGCTGACGAAGTTAGAAAAGCCAGTGAGTGGATGGGGCGTATTGTAGTTACCCCACAAGGCGAGTTGTTGGGGCGAATTGAAGATTTTGCATTGAATGAGAAGGCGACTGCAGTAGACTTTGTGGTTATTTCCATTGGAAGTTTCTTGGTCGATGAAAATTTAATCGCCGTCGACCCGAATGCCTTGGGCCAGTCTGAGGATGGCAGGTATTTGGTGATTCATGTAGAAGACTTAAGTGCAGCGCGGCGGTTTGGCGATAACAACTGGCCGACAGAGGCGGATGTTGTTGCGAGTGGGTCGCAAGACGCTGTGCACATCGATGACAATATAGAAATCGGCGGCGCAACAAATTCAACGGTAAGCGGGGTTGCCACTATTTCGAGTCGCAGCAAAACCGGGAGCATTGCAAGCGGCCAGCGCGAAAGCCAAATAGAGTCGACAGCAAGGGTGGCGAAGAATACTGCAGATGAATTTCAAAACGGCAACCTGCAGCCTAAAAAATACGACCAGAAGGTAGCTGCAGGGCATGAGCTTGAGGTGACCCAGGCATTTCGTAACTTGGACAGCGATGGCAACGGCTACCTGAGTCGACGAGAGATAGGTGCTCAGCTAAAACGTGGTGATCTATTTACAGACTATGACCTTGATGCGAATGAAGGCATCGATGCCTTTGAATATCAAGTATGGCAGAGCAAGAGTGGCTAAGAGCCTTGGTTAAGAACCTTGGCTAAGAGCCTTGGTTAAGAACCTTGGTTGACAACCTCTACTAACAAGCCAGTAATTGCTCTCGGAAGCTGTGTCGTGATGATTTTTTCGCCCTCGATGATGGCGTCGCTTCGAATCAGTATTTGATAGCCATTTTCTACCGTCTCGCGCTCACCAACACGCTGTATTTGATAACTCACCAAGCGGTTATCTCGAACTGCGTAAACACGATTGTTTGCGTAAATAGATTGCACAGGGACGGCGATTAAGCTGTTTTGCGCCGGCAGCTGTATGCTTAGATTGAACACACGGCCGAGGGTCTGTCCATTTTGAGGTGATTTAAAAAACGCGTCCAATCCAGTTTGTCCCGTGCGAACATGCCCAGCCAACCTTAGAAAAGTAAATATCTGGCCCTGATCACCGATGGCGGTGATTGAATGGTTGAGCTGCTTGGCTTGTTGGAACTGTCTTGCATAGCTGTCTGGTACTTGTATTCGAACCTCGAAGCTACTTGCGTCTGCAATTTCAACCAGTACCACACTGAGGTTGCTGTGGTCGCCTGGAGCTGTGTGCACAGCCAGAACTGGCCCAGCAAACGGCGCTATAATAGCCGTTTTGGCTAGGTCGAGTTTGGCTTGCTCAAGTAGAATCTGCGCCTTGGCCACTTGCGCTTCATGTGCGGAAATTTGGTTGGGAAGAATGGTTAGCTCGCGTACATGATTGCGATACTCGATACTTGCTTGGCTGCTTTGGCTAACAACTTCGTCGAGTAGCGATTTGGAAATTAACCTCTTTTCCATTAAGTCCCTATGCCTCGTGAGTTTTGCTTGAGCAACCTCAAAGCGCGACTGGAAATGTTGCGTACTTTGCTGTTCAAGTTCTAATTGAGATCGCATCGAAGATAGGTTGGCGGTATGTTGTTTCAGGTCTGCCTGACGTTCTAACACCACCAATTGGGTTTCCCGATTGTTTAGCTCAACTAGGATATCGCCCTGATTTACCCAATCTCCTTCGTGGACATACACTGCGCTGACTCGTGCAACAAGATCAGAGCGCAAGCGCGCGATACGACTGGCCTCCAATTTTCCAAAAACAGAAACGGAAGGGTGAAGTTCCTGTAATTTGGCACTTGTCACTGATACCGGCCATGCTTTTTCAACATCTTTGGCAGGGCCGGCGCTAGGTCCAGTGGCAAAAATGGACGCGCTGGTGAGTAAGGCAACACCAATGATCGTGGCAGTAAAAAATAGTTGCCTGTTTCTAGGTTGCGTTGGAATCATGCTGTGTAATTTATCTTTGAGGTTCATGTCCGTGTCCGGTAAGTAACATTAGTTGCTGTGAGAGCTTGTGCTTGATTTGCTCTAACAACAGGATGAGGGCAGGAATGACGATCAGTACCAGCAAGGTAGAAAAAGTAAGCCCAAAGCAAATTGTCACGGCAATAGGGGCGACATACATGCTCAGGGAAGAGGTTTCGAACATGAGAGGCATCAAACCCACGATAGTGGTCAAGGAGGTGAGGATGACAGCGCGAAACCTGGCATGGGTGGCTTCGATAAGGGCGTGTTTTAACGGCATGCCTTTGTCGACATGGCGGCGAAGAAAACTGATTAATACGATCGAGTCGTTTACCACGATACCGGTGAGAGAGAAGAATGCAAGCAGCGACATGGCGCCTATATCCCAGCCTGTTACCCAATGACCGAAGATCGCGCCAGCAAAGCCAAATGGAATAGCCATCATTATCGCAAGAGGCCAGAGGTACGAAGAAAACACCCATGCCAGAATCAGATAAATAAAGCCCAAGGTTAAGAGGCCGCCTAAAGCCATAGTTTGTAGAATAATTTGGTCTTGTTCCGTTTGCCCACCTAATCCAAAGGTCAACTCATGCCGGTCTAATATGGGCTCTAGTTGGTTGTTCTCGATATCACTCACTACAGATATAGCGTTGTTCACTGCCTCATCGATATCTGCCGAAATGGCTACCGCAAGATAAGTGTCTGAATGACGAATCACGTCGATGCCACGTCGGTTGTATAAAGTGGCGACATTAGCCAAAGGTACAAAGTTGTTGTTGGACGTACGGATGGGGAATTTTTGCAAAGAACCGAGGCTGTCTCGTTCGGCATCTGGCAGCATCACGCGAACTTCGAGTTCGTTGTCTTGTTCATTGAATATTTGCACCCGAGAGCCCGAATAGGCAGCCCGCAATTGCGAGCCGATGGATTCTGCGGTTAAACCCAATGCACGTCCGCGTGGTGTGATCTCAAATATAACTTGTTCTTTCCCATAGGGGAGGTTGTCTACGACGTTGGTGATGCCCGGGTAGCTGGCCAATAAGTTCGATAGTTCATCTGCTCCGGCTTTAAGTTTGTCTATCGATTTTCCTCGCAACACCAGCGTGATATCCGGATTGCCATTGTTTGCGCCGCCATCAACACCAATGGTGAGTTGTTCGACGTATCCTGGTTTGGTCACGCCTGCCAACCATCTTTGGGCAAATTTCTGCGGTGCTAAGTTGCGGTCCTCTTCGTAAGCGTATTGAGCCGACAAGGCAGCGTACTGTTCACCTTGCATGCGATCGTTGTTTAGTTCCGCACTATTGTACTTGGCGACCCAGCCGATCAAATTTTCCTCATCGGTTTGTTGGTGATTTTCAACCAAAACATGTTCCAAGTGAGCAATGAATTCTGCTTTTTGCTTATCAGTAGCGGTGCTGGAAAATTCGATATTGGCCTCTACAGATTCTAGATCGAAGCCGACAATAAGGTTCACCCCTACGTGTTGAGAAGCAACCAGCGAAGCAGCCACTAACAGTGTACAGACGGCTGCGAGCAAGGTTGTGAAGGGGTGGTTGAGTGCTTTATCCACCAAGGGGCCAAATTTTTCGCGTTTGAAACGAAGGAAGCCATCGTCGAAACGGCGCCGCCAATCATTTTCTAACGTTGGCTTGGTTTTTTCTAAAGATGCGCGCAAGTGACCGGGTAAGACCCAAAAACACTCAATCAGCGAAGCGGCTATCACGCATAAAAGTACAGTGGGTAAGGCCAGGATGGCAGCCCCCATTTGGCCACCCATAAGCAACAATGGAACAAAGGCAGCCATGGTGGTGAGAGAAGAGGTTAGGACCGGGACCCACATACGACGCGCACCAGCAACCGCCGCTGCAGCTGGCGTTAATCCGTTCTCGTGGTGGGTGACAATGTCCTCGCCGACAACGATGGCGTCATCAACAACGATACCCAAGGCCATGATTAAACCGATTAAGGCGATGATGCTGATACCGTACCCAAACAAGGCATAGAAAAATGCCAGGCCAAGCAGGAAGCTAACCGGGATGCCAACGGTCACCCAAAAGCCAGCACGTCCATTGAGGAATAAAAATAGCACCGCGATGACCAGCACTAGTCCTGAAAGTCCATTTGAAACAATCATGTTGAGTTGTGCGCCAAGCAAACGCCAAACGTTGGCGATCTCCTTGATTTCCACGCCACTGGGTAGCGTGGGTTGCACTTGTGCCAGCCAGTTTTTTACTAGCCTTTCCGCCGCGTAAGCATCTGCGCTGGTATTTCGCCATAACATCATCTCTATGGCTGGTTTTCCGTCGGCGGTCATGATCGGCTCGCCGCGTTGGGGTCTACGCACCACCTCGGCGAAGTCTTTTAAACGTATGAGCTGGCCGTTTGATTCTAGCTGAAGTTGTTCAAATGCGAGTGAGTCACGGCGCTGATCTAAGCTGCGCAGTTGACGAGACCCTTGGCTTCGACCCACGACTCCTGCGGGTGTGTTTTGACTCACCCGGGCAACCTCTCCGGCGACTTCGTCTAAGGTCATTCCCAGTTCCTGCAAGCGGGTGCCAGGCACCAACAGGGCAAGTTCTTCGGTTGGAAAACCATCAAATGCAACGCCTTCAATACCCCGCCTTAATAGCTCCTTTTCCATCGCCCTAGCTAAAGGAAATAGCTCGCTTAGTTCGCCTTCGCCACTCAGCAGCAAGACTGTTATCGGTTCGATATCTATGGGGCGCCGAATAATAGGGGGTTCTATTTCTGGCGGTAGATTGCGAATGTTGGTGACACGTTGCTTGACTTGGTCCAAGGCCAAGGTCATGTTCGCATCATAGTTGAAGATCGCCTGGATGTGGGTATGGCCGTTGGTGGTTCGAGAAGTGAGTTCGTGTATATCAGCGATGGTTCGAAGTTGTTGTTCTATTGGCGTGGTGACCAGTGTCTCTATGTCTTCTGCTGCGGCCCCGACCCAAGTTATTTCAATAATGACAATGGGAAAATTAGAAGGTGGATCGAGCATGGTGGGCATGCTTCGCACCGCCCACACTCCCGCCAACACCATCATGATCATGACTAAGTTTGCAGCAACACGATGCGTTGCAAATTTTTCTATCACCCAACTTTCTCCGCCAGCGACTGGCTGAATTTCTCGTATTTACCCAAGTGCTATACACAATTCGTGCCAATTTAAATGTCGCCGTAAGGGGTTATAAAGTTTGGTGGTTTGTCTCTTTGTTGAGCAATGAGTCGAAATGTAAGTGGTTGAAACAACCACTTATTGGTTAAAACTAGGGTTGTGTTTACAGTATTAGGGCAAGGCGAGAGCGATTATGCGAGCATCTTGAGCCATGCCTATGGCCATGGCGAGATACTGCTTGCCATTAACCATGTAAGACATGGGTGTGCCCGCGGGGGCGAGGGGCAAATTGATTTGCGCCACTACTCGGCCGGTGGTTTTATCGAAGGCGCGCAAGACGTTGTGCTTAGTGTCGGCTTGAGCCAGGAACAGTAACGTTTTGGTTAACACGGGTCCGGTACCCCATGCGCCCAGTGGACCAGGATCGGCAATACCTAAATCGATGACTTTTTGCCGGGGACCATCGCCGTGCGGCACCATCCACACATGTTCACCGGTACCCATGTTAATGGCTGTGATGCGTCCATAGGGTGGTTTGGTGATGGGTAAACCTTGCGGGCCCTGCAGGCTCGTAACGCTATTGCTGCGCAGGTACTTGAAGTTAGTTTCGTCGGGGTTTCCTGCTCGAATTTTTACCACCACAGGTCTTGTTGTAGAAGGCACGTACAACATTTGCGTATCGGGATCGAATGCCGCCCCTGACCAATTCGCCCCTCCACTCCAGCCGGGTAGATTGATGGTGCCTTTTAGTGTTGGGGGCGTGAACAACGGACCATGATCAAATTGGCTGACTATCTTAAGCGCTTCAGATCGAAGCTGTGGCGTGAAATTGATAAGGTCGTCTTCTGCGAGACCCTGCCGGTCAAACGCCATAGGTTTTGATGGGAATGGTTGCGTGGGCGAAGTTCGCTCACCTGGAACAGTGGATGCCATGACCGGTCGTTCCTCGATAGGCCATATGGGTTTTCCGGTGAGCCGATCAAAGGCATAAACGAAAGCTTGCTTCGACACCTGGGCGACTGCTTTGATTGGTTTGCCGTCTACCACCAAGTTCATCAGGGTAGGTGCTGC